>JAFZET010000094.1 GCA_017560565.1 Clostridia bacterium
CCTGTTGACATTTCATTCTGTTTGTGTTATGATCGGTTTTACAGATCGTTATTGATGTTTACAGAACAAAAAGAGGGATTGAACCATGACCATACATACACTCCCGACACCGGCTCTGCTGCTGGAGCTGTCGGTATTTCAGGCGAACCGTGCGGCGATGACTGCCATTCTGAAGGACACCACCCTTGCCCTGCGGCCCCATTATAAGTCCCACAAATGCGCCGCCATTGCCCATATGCAGATCGCAGACGGCGCTGTGGGCATGACCTGCGCAAAGCTGGACGAGGCACTGGATCTGGCGGATGCAGGAATTGAGGATATTCTCATCGCCAACCAGATCGTGGATCCGGCAAAGATCCGCAGGGGGGCTTCTCTGGCGGGAGACTGCCGGCTGACCGTGCTTGTGGACTGCATGGAAAACGTACTCGCCTGGGAAAAGGCTGCGGCAGAAGCAGGAACTGTGGTGCACTGCCTGATCGAATATGAAATCGGGATGCAGCGGTGCGGCACATCGGATCCGGCGGAAGTGCTGAAGCTGGCGGAAACCGTTGCCCGGTGTTCCCATCTGCGCTTTGAGGGAATTCAGGCGTACGCAGGCCATGTATCCCATATAGAATCGGAAGCGGAAAGACGGCGGTATACAGGAGAAAACAGTCAGAAACTGCGGGGACTGCTGGCAATGCTGGAGGAAGCGGGCTTACCGGCGAAAACGGTTTCCGGCGGCAGCACGGGCACAGCGGCTATCAAAGCCATGGAAGGGCTGTACACCGAACTGCAGGCGGGCAGCTATCTGTTCATGGATGCCACCTACCGGAATCTGGGGCTGCCATTTGGCAATGCGCTTACCGTGCTGACCACCGCAGTGAGCGCAAAACCGGGTCTGGTGGTGGTGGACGCCGGAATCAAATCCTGCGGCGTGGATCAGGGTATGCCTGTTCCTGTGGACCTGCAGGCGGAAAGAATCGCAGCCAGCGAAGAACACTTTCAGATCCATCATCCCGACCGGATTCTGACTGTCGGGGAGCGACTGCGGCTTCTGCCCGGGCACTGCTGTACCACGGTAAATCTGTATGACCGGATCTATGTTGTGGACGGAGATACGGTGGTGGACAGATGGGAGATTACTGCAAGAGGCGGATGCAGGTGAGTGTTCTGTACCGGATCGGATGGGCAGTACAAAAAGTCCGATAACCGTTATGTTTCATTTCCTGCATTTTTTCCGAGCTGAAAGAAAGTTACAGCAGAAGCGGCAGCAACATTCAGGGAATCCACACCGTGATACATGGGTATTTTCACGGTATAATCGCAATCTGCTATAGTTTGGTCAGAAAGTCCATCGCCCTCTGTTCCCATGATGACAGCAAGACGCTTTTCGGCTGTCAGTCTGGGATCTGTAATGGAAAGGGTGTTATCCTTCAGTGCCATCGCTGCGGTTTTGAAGCCAAGAGCCTTTATGTCATCAAGGCATTCGCTTTCCAGAAACGTCCATTCGATCTGGAATACAGTGCCCATACTGACTCGTACGGCACGTCTGTACAGCGGATCGGAACAGCCCGGTGTGAGCAGAACTGCGTCCATGCCGAGTGCTGCAGCGGAGCGGATGATTGCGCCCACGTTCGTGGGGTTCATAACCTTGTCAAGGATTACGATTCTGCTTTTATTCCGGCAGATATCCCGGACAGAGGGCAGCTTTTTCCGTTTCATGGCGCACAGCATACCACGGGTGAGGGCAAAGCCTGTAAGCTGCGTGAGAACATCAAATGCAGCGGTATAAACGGGCACATCGTTTATACGGTCAAGGATATGCCTGCCCTCGCCGTCGATATGTTTCTTCTCCATAAGACAGGAAACAGGCTCATATCCCGCATCAAGGGCCCGTTCAATAACCTTGGGGCTTTCTGCGATGAACATACCTTTTTCGGGAAATTCATTGTTCAGAAGCTGAACCTCGGTCAGCCGTGCATATACGTCCAGCGCAGGCGCAAGAAAGTCTGTTATCTCGATAATAGTACACATAGTATTCTCCGTTTTTTTGTTAATTGTACCATAAAACATCCCGTTTTTCAATCCGGTAGGATCATGAAAACCATATCTTACGAAGAAGAAAAAACCTCAGAATTCTGAAATTCCAAGGTTTTTACATCCTGCGTGAGCCTTGAGCACTGCGGCTTTCGTGTACACGCAAACCGCTTGTTTGATTGCTATTGCCTTACAGCGCAATTCTCTCGCCCATGTTCAGGGCACTGCGTTCTTCTGTACGGGCGATCCGGATGGAATCGGCAGTGGATTCGGGCAGGCATCTGGTAACAGGGAGTCCTTTTACGAGACAATCGGTGAAGTAACGGATTTCTGCGGTATAGGAGCAGACTGCGGGATACTTTTCGTTCAGGTCAATGGTTTCGCCGTCAGCTTTGCAGAGCTTGAATACCTGCTTCCCCCCCACAACAGTCTGGATAATATGACCCTTTTCAAAGTCAACACGGTAGATCCGACCGTAATGAGACTGGTTGTTTGTTACCCAGCCGCCGGTGGAGTGGTTGTAAAGACCGCCTTCATAGTAGTAGTTGGTGCTTACATAATCCACGCCG
>JAFZET010000095.1 GCA_017560565.1 Clostridia bacterium
ATCATTCAGATATCAAGACTGCAGGAGGAAAAAGTGGACGATATTTGTTATACCCTGATTCGCTCCGACCGAAAAACAACAGCAATTCAAGTACTGATAGACGGCAGTGTTGAAATCCGGGCTCCCAGGCGGCTGCCCGAAAAGGAGATCAAAAGGTTTCTGGAAGAAAAAAGGAACTGGATCGAAACCCACCGGAAAGCCATGCTGGAACGGTATCCCGCAGATCCGGATCCCAGAAAGATTCTGTACAAAGGCGTGTGGAAATGTATTCGTCCCCTGGATGGTGACAGACTGCTTTTTGACGGAGAATTCTTTTATGCACCGCCGGACTGGGAAGAAGATAAACTGAAATCCGCCCTGCAGGAAGTGATGAAAAAACTGGCGAAAAGAGAACTGATACCGCTTGTACATAGAATGGCGGCGGAAATGGGCGTGGAACCGGAAAGAGTCAGTGTGACCGGCGCCAAAACCAAATGGGGAAGCTGTTCCGGGGCAAAGAATATCAACCTGTCCTGGCGGCTTGTGGCTGCTCCCATGGAAGTTGCCGAATATGTCATCTGGCATGAACTGTGCCACATGAAAGAAATGAATCACAGCGCCCGGTTCTGGGCACTGGTGGAAAAACGGGTACCCGACTGGCGGCAGAAAAGAGAACGGCTGGCAGAAGTGCAGAGCTGGCTGGATGTGTATTACAGGTGAATGATGATGGAGAATCTGTATCCGGAATGGATGCCTGAAAATCGTGATAAAAAGAAATATGTAAAAGAAATGGAACGGATCTTTTCCGGGTTCGGGGAAGAAAAACCAACGCTGCTGCTGCACGCCTGCTGTGCGCCCTGTTCTTCTTACAGTCTGGAGGTGCTCTCTCCCCATTTCCGGAAGATCGATATATGGTTTTATAATCCAAACATTACCCCGGCGGCGGAATATGGGATCCGTCTGGCGGAGCTGCGGCGGCTGGTGGATACGGCATCTTATGAATGTCCGGTAACGGTGCTGGATACACCCTATGATCCGACGGCATTTTTTGCCATGGCAGAAGGACGGGAGGATCTGCCGGAGGGTGGTGTGCGCTGCCTTTCCTGTTATGAGCTCCGTCTGCGCAGTACAGCGGAAATGGCAGGCAGAGGCGGATACGACTGGTTTACCACCACCCTGTCCATCAGTCCCCATAAGAATGCCCACTGGCTCAACAGCATTGGGATACGGATGGGGGAAGTATGCGGTGTGCCGTATCTGGTATCGGATTTCAAGAAAAACGGCGGCTATGCCCGTTCCGTGGCACTGTCGGAAACCTATGGTCTGTACCGGCAGAACTGGTGCGGCTGTGTGTTTTCCAGGCGGGCGGCAGAACAGTGATTATGCCGAAATGTTTGTTGGGAATGCCGAAAAACAGCGTGGATATTGCCGGAAGCAGCGGGATGTGATATAATATATTCTGTATCATATTGCATAATTTATATGCAGAATTCAGGAGGACAAATATGTTTAAGCGTTCCATATCTCTGGCGCTGGTGCTCTGCATGATGCTTGCCGCACTGGCGGGATGCGGAGATGCAGCTCAGGAAAATGCAGTCGGTGATACCGCAGCAGTACAGGAAACCGAGGCAGAAACCAAGGATGCTCTGGCTGCCCGTCTGGATGTATCCGATAATCTGCCGGAAGCGGATTTCGGCGGCAGTACCTTTATGATCTGTGGGGATGATGCTTACCTTTCCCATTACGTTGTGGAAGAACAGACCGGCGAAGTGGTAAACGACGCTGTATTCCAGCGGAATCTGAATGTACAGGAACGGTACAATGTATCTATCGATGCCAATGTATTCCCCGAAACCGATATTATGAAGAATGTCAAGAATTCTGTTCTGGCTGCTGACGATGCATACCAGATGATCGCCTGCCACATCATTATGCAGGGTATGGCTGCTGTGGATGGGACCATGTACAACTGGTATGATCTGCCCCATGTGAATTTCGATCAGCCCTGGTGGTCCGACTCCACCACGGAAGACCTGACCTACAAGAACATGGCATTCATTGCCATCGGTGACTTCGGTCTGTCCTCCATTTCCAGTACCTATTGTATGTTCTACAACAAGGATCTTGCTGTGGAATACAACCTGCCCAATATGTATGAAGTGGTTGCAAACGGTGACTGGACGCTGGACAAGATGATGGAACTGTGTGACGGCGTATATACCGACCTGAACGGTGACGGTACCCGTGACCTGGCTGACAAGCATGGTCTGATTACGGACTGTAAGAGTGCTGCCAACTCCTATCTGTGGGCATTCGGCAAGAAGATTGCCACCCAGAAGGCAGATGGTACCTATGACCTCTCCTATTACGATGACAAGCTGGTTTCCATTGTAGAAAAGATGTATAATCTGTACTACGAAAGCGGCTATGTATTCACGGATCCCACGTCTTGGGGCGATGCGTTTGTTCCTGCCTTTACTGAAGGCCGTGCAATGTTCTTCAACGGTCAGTTCAGACATGCTGTGGGTACCCTGCGTGATGTGGAATTTGACTTCGGTATCATTCCTTATCCCAAGTGGGACGATGCACAGGATAACTACTATACCAGCGTAGACGGCGGTCACGAAGGTCTGGCAATTCCCAAGAGTGTTCAGGACAAGGAATACATCGGTATCATGGCAGAAGTGCTGAACGCCGAAAGCTGGAAGCTGGTTGTTCCCGCTTACTATGACACCGCCTTGAAGTATAAGGGCGCTCGTGACGAAGAATCCATTGCGATCATCGATATGCTGATGGAAGCCCGTATCTTTGACTTCGGTTACGTATACGGCGGCTGGGGCTGCGTATTCTGGCTGCAGTACATGATGGAAGGTGCAACTAAGGATATCACCTCCTACTACGAAAAGAACTTCGGTGCTTATGAAAAGACCATGGAAAAGGTTTTCGAAGCCTTTGACACCTATACCGTAGAATAAGAGATTACCGGAAAGCCTGTGCGGACACTCTCCCGTGCAGGCTTTTCTCAGCATTTCAGAACCGTACAGATTGTACAAAAAAGCATAAATATACTTGACAAAATCATAAAAAGAGAGTACAATACACCTGTATGGTGTATCCATCCCAATTCATAATTATTAAATAGAAAGAAGGATTTTTACCATGAAAAAGATCATGAGCCTGATTCTGGCCGGTATTCTGCTGACCGGCGCACTGACCGCCTGTGGTGGAGAAGAAGTTGCGGAAACTCCTGTAGAAACCGAAGCTGCAGTGGAAACCGAGCCCGAAACTGAACCCGAAACCGAACCCAAGGAAACCGAACCGCCGAAGCCTAAGATGGTGGAAGTATTTACTCCCATTTACACCGAAAACTTTGACGATGCTGCAAACACCAAGTGGAAGTCCAACGCACAGCTGAAGGATTTTGCCGTTGCTGACGGTTATCTGACCGCTACCTCCACCGGTGGTGACCCCTCTATCGCTGCTACCGGTTTTGATCTGCCCTGCGAAGACATCGATGCCATCCGCATCCGCTACATCAACAACACTGCCAACGACCAGCTGCAGGTGTTCTTTACCACCGATGCTTCCAACACTGCCTACAGCGAAGCCGGTTCCTATAAGGAATACTGCTGGTTCACCGAATCCGGCGTGGACGTTGCCGGTGCTGCCGATTCCGAAGAATGGAATGAACTGGTTGTATACACCGAATACAACGACCTGTGGACCGGTGTTCTGAAGAACATGAGACTGGACCTGTCCAATGCAGAAGGCAGCTA
Source organism: Clostridia bacterium (assembly GCA_017560565.1). Classification (GTDB taxonomy): domain Bacteria; phylum Bacillota; class Clostridia; order Oscillospirales; family CAG-272; genus UMGS1696. The sequence continues at coordinate 3,756 of JAFZET010000095.1, forward strand.
TATCGTTGACTCCATCGAATTCTGCTCTGTAGAACTGGTAGAAGAACCCGCTGCATAAGAATGCTCCGTAACATAACGAAAGAAGGATTATACCATGAAGAAGATCATCAGCCTGATTCTGGCCGGCATTCTGCTGACATCCGTTCTGGCTTCCTGCGGTGCGGAAGAAGTGGAATCTGCGGAAGATACTGCTGCAGTTGAAGAAACCGAACCGGAAACGGAAACCGAGACCGAAACCGAACCCAAGGAAACCGAACCGCCGAAGCCCAAGATGGTGGAAGTGTTTACGCCTCTGTACACCGCAACCTTTGACGGAAATGATTCTCCCAGCTGGAAGGCCGGCAACCAGTGTGCTGATTTTGCGATTGCTGACGGTTATCTGAGCTACAATACTACTGGTGGTGACTCCAACATTCTGTGTACTGCCAAGTTTGAAATGAACTGCGAAGATATCCACGCCATCCGCATCAAGTTCATCAACAATACTCCCAACGATATGTGCCAGCTGTTCTTTACCACCGATGCTTCCAATACTTCCTACAGCGAACCCGGTTCCTTCAAGGAATACGCATGGTACACCGATTCCGGTGTGGCTGTTGCTGACGCCGCTGCTTCCGAAGACTGGAACGAACTGGTTATCTACACCGAATACAACGATCTGTGGACCGGCGTTCTGAAGGATGTCCGTATCGACCTGTCCGCCGGTGAAGGCTCCTTCATCGTAGACTCCATCGAATTCTGTTCCGTGGAACTGGTTGAAGAACCCGCTGCATAAGTTTTCTGAAACCAAAGAGAGCATGAACGTGAAATTTTCCGCTCATGCTCTTTTTTTGCTCTTTGTTTATTTCTTTATCATGCCGATGACGGTCTGAATCTTTTCGTCCCAGTATTTCCAGGCGTGTACACCGGGAGATTCTTCATACGTGAACTGCGGCCAGCCGATAGCCTGCAGGTGATCCCGCATGGTCACACTGTGATCGTAAATGAAATCCTCCGTACCGCACCACATATACAGCTCGGGAATGGGATGGGCTTCGGGGTCTTCCTTATGTTCAGCCAGTCTCTTGGCGGAAAGGGCGATCAGATCGTTGGGACCGCCCGCAAATTCTTCCTCAGTACCAAAGATATCTGTCCAGTAGGTGTCGTTATTCTGCTGACCCAGACGTCCTGCGGGCATATATCCGCCGGACAGACCACCGGCGTAGCAGAACCGCTTGGGATAGGTCAGGGCAATGGCGTAAGCACCGTAGCCGCCCATGGAAAGACCGGCTACAAAATTGTCTTCCCGTTTCTGGCTCATACGGGGGAACAGATCATGGCAGATCTGCGGCAGTTCTTCCCCGATGAAGGTACGCCATTTCCGACCGTGCTGCATATCGGTGTACCAGCCCAGCTCCGTGGTGGGCATCACAACGGCAATACCGGCTTCGTCAGCATACCGTTCAATGGAGGTACGGCGGTGCCAGATGGAGTGATCATCGCTCATGCCATGGAGCAGATACAGAGTAGGATAGGTGGCTTCCATATCTTTCGCATCCACACCGATCATCCCCCGCACCGTTTGGGGAAGGATCACGTTCATGTTGGTGCACATACCCAATACGGTAGAGAAAAAAGAAACTTCAAGAAATGCCATAATATCATATCTCCTTTCGGATCAGAAATTTATCGGGAGACAGCCTGTTTCCGGATTCGATGGCGACGCAGCAGAGCTTCGATCCCAAGGACGACCAGTATGCCGATGAGAACGCCGACGGTATCGATACAGACATCCCGGATCTGGCAGGCTCGTCCGGGAACGAAATACTGGTGGAGTTCATCGATGCAGGCGTAGAGAATTCCCAGCGCCATGGGCAGAGCGATCTTCTGCAGCCGGGTTGCCGGGTACTGACAGACAGCACCGCCAAACAGCATCCCAAGCACACCGAAAATCAGAAGGTGGGCACTTTTCCGCAGCAAAAAGGTAAAGAACTGGTGCAGAATGGTGTCTGCTGTGATTTCCTCCATATTGTCGATCCGGAATATGCGGAGGAGAAAATGCAGGGTGGCATCACTGACGGCAGAGGATTCCGTGGCTGTCTGGTCAGAGAACCGGAAGATCATTGCCATCCAGACAAGGGAAGCCAGCCAGAACAGGCAGCGGCGCAGACGCAGATTTCCCATGAGCATTGTCATACCTCCTTTTCAAATTGAACACAGTATAGCACATTTCGGGCAAAGAATATAGGTGGAATTTGTGAAAGTTTTTCAATTTTTCAAAGTTTTTTTGAGAATTTTTATAGGAAATCCTGTTGATTGCCTTGCAGAACAGAAAAGAGTGTGCTATAATCGAAATATGAACAGAATAGGAGGAAATTCTTATGCTTCAGTTTCTGACCACCTCTCATATCCCGGCGGTGACGGCACTGTTCAACCGGGCAGCCGCAGAAGAGACACTGTATAAATCCATGACGGAGGCGCAGTGTGCTGCATTCTTGCTGCCGCAGCCGGGGGAGGAATACAGGAAAATCGGTTTTGTATGGACGGAAGACGGTACACCTGTGGGCTTTTCTTCCGGCTGTATTCCGGCAGGCGGGAAAACGGGGTACATCACTTATGTGGGTGTGGCACCGGAATTCCGCGGGAGAGGGATTGGCAAACGGCTGACAGAAGTGCTGGAGGCGGAGCTCCGGACGGCGGCAGAGAAGATCGATATCGTGTTCTTCAACCCTATGCAGATACCCTGGTGGATTCCCGGAACAGGACAGAAGCACGACCATCCCTGTGCACCCGGTGTGGATATGAGTGGTCCGGCATTCCTGTTTTTTAAGCGGCTGGGGTACCGGTGCTTTGCATACCAGAATTCCTATTATCAGAATCTGGAGAACTATACATATCCGGCGGATATTCTGGAGAAGATCGAAACCCTCCGGCAGGCGGAGATTGCGGTTACGTATTATGACAGGCATATCCATACCGGACTGGCGGAGTTGTTTGAGGATCTGAACAACCCCGGCTGGAAACAGGCGATCCTTGCCAATGAGGCAAAAGGAGATGACGCCAGACCGCTGCTGGTGGCGGTGCATCAGGGAAAAACCGTATGCGGCTATACGGGTCCCCTGTCGGTATCTCCGGAAGGCAGAGGCTGTTTCCATGGGATCGGTGTACACCATGATTATCGACAGCACGGCGCAGGTAAGGTGTTGTTTTCCACTCTTTGTATGGCACTGAGGGAGCAAGGGGCATCCTTCATGTCCCTGTACACCGGGGAAGACAATCCTGCCAGAAACATTTACGAAGCCGCCGGATTCAAAATCGTCCGTTCCTGGGCAGATATGCGAAAAATTTTCAGATAAAGCTGTGTGAATATAGGACAGAGCAGAATGCCATAAGAAAAAGAAGGGAAACCGTAAATTCCGGAATCCCTTCTTTCTGTATTTGGTCTTATAAATTACTTGGTCATTACAGCATCGTAGTCTTCTTCGATTTCCTTGCCGGGGTTGCCGGTGATCTTGGAAACCACGTAGATCACGATGGAGGACAGGATGAACGCAGGGAGCAGTTCGTAGATAGCGAAGATGCCGCCCAGCTTGGAGATGAAGAAGTTCCAAACCAGTACGGTCACACCGCCGGTCACCATACCAGCAATGGCTGCGGGATAGGTGGTCTTCTTCCAGAACAGGGAGAACAGCATCAGAGGACCAAAGGTGGCACCCAGACCTGCCCATGCGAAGTCTACGATGGTGAAGATGATCTGGTTTCCGCCGGTGGCTACCAGCATAGCGAACAGGGTGATGGCAATCAGAATGCCTCTGGTTACCCACATAACTTCCTTATCGGAAGCCTGCTTGCGGATGATACCCTTGTAGATGTTCTGGGAAATGGCGGAGGCGGAGATCAGCAGATAGGAGTCGGAGGAGCTGATAGCAGCTGCCAGAATACCGGCGCATACCAGACCGGCCAGCAGTGCGGGCAGCATGGAAGTGGACATCAGAATGAAGATATTTTCCGCAGAAGCGTTGGTCAGATATTCGGTGGGGAACAGCGCACGACCAACGATACCGATCACGATGGCGGCAGACAGAGAGATCACAACCCAGATAGTCGCAACACGGCGGGACAGGGTCAGTTCCTTTTCGGAGCGGATAGCCATGAACCGCAGCAGAACCTGAGGCATACCGAAGTAACCCAGACCCCAAGCCATACCGGAAGCAATGGTCAGACCGGCAACAGCGGCAGGTGTGCCGAACTGTGCCACACCGTCTACCACTTCGCCGGTGGGAGAAGCGGAGGTCAGCAGGCTCCAGAAGCCGGGGATGTTCTTGGAGTTTTCAACAACAGCAGCGATGCCGCCGGCATTGGCAATGCCCAGACCCAGAACCAGAACCAGAGCAATGATCATAACGATTGCCTGCATAAAGTCGGATACGGATTCACCAAGGAAGCCGCCCAGGAAGGTGTAGGCCAGCACGAACAGTGCGGCAACCACAACCATCAGTTCATAAGAAGTGCCGAACAGAGCGGAGAACAGCTTACCGCAGGCCATCAGACAGGAGCCTGCATAAGGTGTGAAGAACAGGATGATCAGCAGGGAAGCGATGACCAGCAGGACAGGCTTCTTTTCGTGGAAACGGTTGGAGAAATATTCGGGAATGGTGATGGCGCCGACCCGTTCGCTGTACCGGCGGAGTCTCTTGGATACGATCAGCCAGTTCAGGTAGGTACCCAGAGCAAGACCGATGGCAGTCCAGCCGGCAGAGGCGAGACCGTTCCAGTAAGCCAGACCGGGCAGACCCATCAGCAGCCAGCCGCTCATGTCGGAGGCTTCTGCACTCATAGCGGATACCCAGGGACCCAGGGTGCGGCCGCCCAGGAAGTAGTCGTCAGTACTCTTGTTGGCCTTCTTGGAACACCAGACACCGATGAGGATGACCGCTGCCATGTAGACCACGATGGAGATAAGATATTGGAGGTTCATACGTGTTTGTCCTTTCGAGGAATTTTGCGAGAATAAAAATATACACAAATTATACACGAAAGGACAATATTTGTCAAGGCGATTTTAGTAATTTAAAGTGCAAAAACGTGAATAATCAAGCATTTGATTTAAGAATGGGTTCCTGCAGATTCTGCTGCTGCCAGTCGAATCCGTTGTTGTGGTACAGAAAGTTGTAAACCTGTATCCAGAGAGCCGTAATCTCCATTTTCGGATAGTACTGATACATGATCTCAGGCTTGCTGTCAATGATGATATTCTGTTCGTAAACCAGGCGCAGTTTCAGCAGCGCTGCCTTCACCTTTTCTTCTGACTCTGTCGGGATTCCGGTGTCTCTGAGCAGAACGGGGAACAGGAACCGGTAAAAAGGCTTATGGGTCATGAGCCAGAGAACGGCTTTCCAGACTTCCTCATCTGCCAAAGCTCCGAAAATGGTACGGATCTGTGCGTCATCTGCCAGTACACGTTCCCACCCGTCCGCCGGTCTGGGTGTCATTACAAAGGCAGGGCTTTCGGGATAATACCACCCCTGTCCGAAGCCTTCGTCCCACTGGATCTGTACACTCCGGGAGGGCATCGCCTGTATATTTTCGGGCGCATACTGCCAGATGGCGCTCATGAACCCGTGGAAAGCCATTTCCCATGCGTTCTGCACCTGTGTCCGGTGATCTGTGGGGGTCTGGTGGTGGTAGGCGTACATGGATTCCAGCATGGTCTGCTGACTGCCGGGTACGATGCCGAACAATGCATCTACCGATACATTCAGTGCGGCGGCAATACCGGGCAGAAGTGCGGTGTCCGGCAGGGAGGAGTAGGATTCCCACTTGCTGACCGCCTGTGCGGATACGCCTACCGCTTCCCCCAGTGCTTCCTGCGTCAGATTCAGTTTTGTACGATACAGTCTGATGTTTTCACCCAGCTTCATTTCGTTTCCTCCTTTTTTCCGATCAGCTTGCAGATATTATTCCAGGACATACAGTTATTGCCGTCCCAGCCGGTCAGCAGTACCTGAGCGATGCAGAACAGTCCCATCAGCGCACCGGAACCGGAATAGTTGTACACAACACGATCACCTTCCAGGGTTTCCACTGTGGAACGGGAAAGGTGCATGGGTTGGGAAACCCCTTCCAGTGTCAGCAGCTTTTCCAGAACGGCTTCTGCCTTTTCTGCCGTCACACCGGCTTTTTCCGCCAGATAAACGGAGGTAAAGTCTTCGGAAAAATCCGCCCGGTTCAGTGTGTACAGCACAGCCAGCACATCCGGATCGGCGAAGATGCCGAAGAAATCCGCCAGAGAGTCCCGATTGTCCCGGAGCCACGCAAACTGCGCCGGATTGCGGAACACCTGCATACTCATACGGACATCTTGGGTGTGGTAAGTCAGCATGGCTGCCAGCGGATGTTCCATGTTGGAACGGAAGGTATCACCGAAGGGTTTGTCAAAGACGGGAACGGCGTCCTGCATATTTTCATACCGATCCATGCCGCTCCACATGGCGCAGATGATCTCACGGGAATATTCAAAGGCTTTCTGACAGATGGCGGCGCCGTCCGGCTGCTCATGCATTTCTTTTTTCATCAGCTCCGGTACGGTCACGGGAAGCTCTCTGCCCAGCAGTGCATCAACGGTTACGCCGTAGTGCTCCGCAATGGCGAGAATGGCGGACAGATCCGGTTCGGTGGCAGCACCCTCCCATTTGGAAATGGTCTTGCCGGATACACCCAGGATTTCCCCAAGCGCATCCTGTGTTTCCCCTGCATTTCTGCGCAGGTTTGTGAGTTTTTCAGAGAATGTCATATTTTTTCTCCTGTAAGTTGGAATCAAATCCGCTTCCGGAAGCATCTTTGTTGTACACAGTATACACGAAACCGACAGTAGAATCAATAGATGGAAAAATAACAAAATCTCCAAATTAGAGAAATGAGAGCAGGCATCTTTCCCGGCAGGTGAAATTCGGGGCGAAGAAAAACACACCTCCGGGGAGATGTGTTTGGATTCTATTCAGTTTTCCACAGGATCTTTTTCAGCCTGCGATGGCAGCATAGGCAAGTACCGCCGCACCCAGTGCGATCCGGTACCATCCGAAAGCCGCAAAGCTGTGTCTGCGGACAAAACCGGTGAGAAACCGGATGGCCACCAGCGATACACCGAAAGCGGTGAGAGTACCCACGATCATGACCGCCCATTCCGTGGAGGTGAACACCAGTCCCACCTCCAGCACATACTTCAGCAGCTTCAGTGCAGAAGCCCCCAGCATGACGGGAATGGCCAGGAAGAAAGAGAATTCCGCAGCTGCCGGACGATTGACATCCACCAGCATGGCGCCCAGAATGGTACTGCCGGAGCGGGAGGTGCCCGGAATCAGGGAAAGCACCTGAAAACAGCCGATGGCGAATGCTTTTTTCACGGAAAGTGCTTCTGTGGTTTCCACTGCGTATGTATGGTTCTTTCGGTGCCGTTCAATGAGAATGAACAGTATGCCGTACAGGACCAGCATGGCGGCTACCACGATATAGTTGTACAGATATGTATCCAGCAGATCGTCAAACAGCACACCCAGAACCCCAGCCGGAATCACCGCCAGCACCACTTTCCAGAGCAGTGACCATGTGGTTTTCCGTTCACCGGCATCCTTGCGGGGAGACCATGGATTGAGCTTGTCGAAATAGACCACCACAACAGCCAGAATGGAACCGAACTGTATGACCACCCGGAACATTTCCATAAAGGCTTCCGATACGTTCAGATGCACAAACTCATCGAACAGGATCATGTGACCGGTGCTGGAAATGGGCAGCCATTCGGTGATCCCCTGGACTACGCCGAGGAAAAAGGCTTTGAGAATTTCAAAAAATAACATAATAGACTCCTGCAATCATCCCTGCCGCAGGATATCGCCTATTTTGACAGGGAAGGGTACCTTCAACCGGAAAATCATACCCGGATGGGGAGCAGATTCGATGGGTTCCTCAGCTTCATTGCGAAGTTCAGCCGCCGTGAAGGCTCTGCCCACCTTGCCGGGAGAGATCATCTCCACGGGATCGTTCCCCACCAGCTTGTTCCGCTGGATGAAGGTCACATCGTACAGTCCGTCCTTCCCGGGTACCTCCACGGTTTCCAGTGCGGTTGCCAGATACGCCTTTTCACGGATATATCCAAGCTGTGTAACGGTGTTGGCGTTTTCGGAGGGCGGAGTGAAGAAAAAACCGGTGTCGTATTCCCGGTGGCTCACACTTTCCAGTTCACGCTTCCACAGGGGGTCCATGCTGTACCCGGCGGGATCGGCACGGTATGCATTCAGTGCCATCCGGTATGCGTTGGTCACCACGGCGGTGTAATAGGCACTCTTGACCCGCCCCTCAATTTTGTAGCTGGAAATGCCTGCTTCCTCCAGTGCGGGGATATGCTCGATCATGCACATATCCCGGGAGGACATGAAGAAGGTTTCCCCGTTCGGTTCTTCCTCTGCCACCACAGCCACAGGGGTATCCGGACGGTTGGCTTCTGCCAGTTCTATGGACTTCACTTTCATCTCCGAAGAGGAATAGCACCACCGGCAGGACTGGGCACAGGTGCCATGGTTGGCATCCCGACCGGTGAAGTAGTTGGACAGCAGGCAGCGTCCGCTGTAGGCAATGCACATGGCACCGTGGACGAAGGTTTCCAGTTCCAACTCATCGGGAATGTTCTTTCGGATGTTTTTAATATCGTTCAGGGTCAGTTCCCTTGCCAGTACCACACGTTTGGCTCCAAGCTGATACCATGCCCGGCATGCCTGGGCGGAAACGGCACTTGCCTGGGTGGAAATGTGAATTTCCAGACCGGGACAGATCTCCCGGATCCGCATGACCACGCCAATATCGGAAACGATCACTGCGTCCACGCCGATCTGCTGCAGATACCGCAGATGATCGTCAAGGGCAGTGTATTCTTCCGTGTGTGGCATAACATTGACGGTCACATACAGCTTCACGCCGTGACTGTGGCAGTACTGCACCGCCCAGCCCAGCTCTTCCGCTGTGAAGTTATCGGAAGCCGCCCGCATCCCGAACTGTTTGCCTGCCAGATAAACCGCATCCGCACCGTACCGGACAGCGGCTTCCATTTTTTCGGCATTTCCTGCGGGAGAGAGCAGTTCCGCCTTTTTCGCCTTATGCATGGAAATCCAGGCACAGACGGTTTTCCACTACGCTGCGCACATATCCGGCGGCTTCCTGGTGCAGGGGATTTACCTGATAGCCTGCCAGTGCTTCTTCGGTTTCAAAGGTGCTGTCCAGCATCATGTCGGCATTGGAGGATTTGCAGCCGTCGATGATGACGGAAAGGGAGATCATCCCTTCGATTCTGCCGTTCAGGGATTCCAGACGGCGCTTGCATTCTGCCTTGGCTTCAGCCTTCTGTTCGTCGGTGTATTCGGATTTCAGTTTCCAGAGAATGATGTGTTTTACCATAGTTTTGATAGTCCTTTCTGATTTCTGACTTCTTATCTCTTGCTTCTTACTTATCTTATACATTCATGATCACGGGCAGGATCATGGGCTTGCGCTTGGTTTTGGCATACAGATACTTGGACAGCGCATCCTTTACGCCGGATTTCATCTGGTTCCATTCGGTAGCACCGGAGGACAGGGTGTCGCTGAGCACCTTCTTCACCAGTTCCCTTACTTCGTCCATCAGCTCCTCGGATTCTCTCACATATACAAACCCGCGGGAGATGATATCCGGACCGGAGATGATGGTGCCTTCGTCTGCATCTACTGTAGCAACTACTACGATCAGACCGTCCTGCGCCAGATGGCGGCGGTCACGGAGCACGATGTTGCCTACATCCCCAACGCCATAGCCGTCTACCAGCATACGGCCTGCTGGAACGGTACCGTTCTTCTTGCAGGAATCACGATCCAGTTCCAGCACCTGACCGATGTCGCAGATAAAGATGTTGGACGGGTTCATGCCCATGTATTCCGCCAGCTCCTTGTGCTGCATCAGATGGTGGTATTCTCCGTGGATGGGCATAAAGAATTTGGGTTTGGTCAGAGCGTGGATCAGCTTCAGTTCCTCCTGACAGGCGTGACCGGATACGTGTACCACTGCTTCGTCGTGGTAGACATGAACGCCCCGCTTATACATTTCGTTGATGATCTTGCCCACCAGCTTTTCGTTGCCGGGAATGGCATGGGAGGACAGCACTACCAGATCGTTCGGGGTCAGGGTCACCTGAGAATGATCTGCAAAGGCCATCCGGTACAGAGCGGACATAGGCTCACCCTGGCTGCCGGTGGTAACGATGGTGATCTGTTCCTGGGGGTATCTGCCGATGTCGGCGATGTCAATCAGCACACCCTCCGGAACATCCATGTATCCCAGACGCACGGCTGCGCCCACCACATTCAGCATACTCCGACCGGTGACGGCAACCTTGCGTCCGAACTTGGCACTGGCGTTGATGATCTGCTGTACACGGTGTACATTGGAGGAGAAGGTGGCGATGATGATCCGCTTGTCGGTATTGGTCATGAAAATATGATCCAGGGAGAAGCCGACCTTCCGCTCGGAAGGAGTGAAACCGGGGTGATCCACATTGGTGGATTCGCACATCAGCAGCAGGATCCCCTCGCGTCCGTATTCGCCGATCCGGGTCAGATCCATCATTTCGCCGCCGATGGGGGATACATCCAGCTTGAAGTCGCCGGTGTGGAGAATAGTGCCCTCGGGGGTGCGGATGGCGATCATGCAGGCGTCTGCGATGGAGTGGTTGGCACGGATAAATTCGCACCGGAACACGCCCAGACGGAGCATAGTGCCCGCTTCCACCGTTACCAGTTCTCTCTCTCCCAGAAGCCGGTGTTCTGCCAGTTTGTTTTCCAGAATCCCCAGGGTCAGACGGGTGCCGAATACCGGAACATTCAGGGTTTTCAGCAGATAGGGAAGACCGCCGATATGGTCTTCATGCCCGTGGGTCAGCAGAATGCCGCGGATCCGGTCTGCGTTCTTTTCCAGATAGGTGTAGTCCGGGATTACCAGATCTACACCCAGCATATCTTCATCCGGGAAGGCAAGACCGCAGTCGATGATGATCATATCGTTTTCGTACTCGATGACTGCCAGATTCTTGCCGATTTCGTTCAGCCCGCCCAGCATCATGACACGCACTTTGCTGCCGGGCTGATGGTTTTGTTTTTTTGCCATAGAATTTCCTTTCTTTCGTCGTTACTATATATCCAAACCTGATGTTTACTGCTGTCGGCGGGAAAGCGCAAAGAAAAATCTGCTGTTCTGCCGGAAAACACTGTACCGCAGAAGCGGACGTACAGAACCGGGAAAAGCACAACGAAAAAGCCTTTTGACAGGAACGGAATCGATCCGAAGGCGGCGGATGTACCGTTCGGGACAAGGCGGTGGGACAGATATTTCACGAATGCGCCGGATGTATAAGGCGAACCATGCCGGCATAGCAGTTTGTGACGGGGGACATACCGGTGTGGGTATTCCCGTGTCACAGGTCGTACAACGGAACCGTATCTATTATACACCTCTCCGGGATGGGAATCAATACCAGAATGTAAATATTCCCGGCGGCGGCGCAATATTTTCCGGCATCGGGCGGCGTCAGGCGAAGGCAAGCAGAAGGGCAATACCGCCGATCACAGCGGAAGAGGAAGCAGCCCCCACAATGAATGCACCGATTTTTTGTCCCGCAGAACCGTTTTGGGTGAAGGAAAACCGTTTTTGGGCAGGAGATGTGAAGTTTTCCACGATCCGCAGCGCTTCCGATGCCATTTCCGCCTCGCCGGGGACAGAGCTGCCCTCACCTTTCAGTATAAAATAAGCCTCTGCGAACAGGGCACTGCGGGTGTCCTTTACATAGTAGATCCGTTTCTGACATCCTCGTATCATCGTTTTCCATCCTTATCCATGGCGTTGATGACTTATTTTTTCCCATCAGCAGTATATGTATTCACCGGTACGGAAATTCCTGCAAGGCAAAAAAGAAAAGATACGGATCCGGCGGAAAGCGACAAAACACGACGGTATCCGCTATTGACAATATCGACAGGATATGGTAAAATAAACCAGTAAATACAGGAAATTACCAATTCCGGACAGCAGATGACCGGGGGAACAGGAGGAAATACGATGAAATCACTGGGGATCGTGCGGAAGGTTGACGAACTGGGGCGGATCGTGCTGCCCATCGAAACCAGAAGAAGACTGGAACTGGAACCGGGGGACGGGGTGGAGATTTTCGTGGAAAAGGACAGAGTGATCCTGAAGAAATATGAACCCTCCTGCTTGTTCTGCGGCGATGCGGACGATGTGGTTCTCTACAAGGACAAGCGCATCTGCCGGAACTGCCTGGCGGAACTGCAGAAGATCGATGGTTGAGGATAAGCAGGAAATAAGAAGTACCTGCCGGGCAGAACGGTTTACAGAATGGGTGATTCTGTGAGCCGTTTTGTTTTGACAGGTACTTTTTGTATTTCGCTTATTTCCTGCACAGGATCATCGCCGTGTTGCTGTCACCTTCCAGAAAGCCCACCAGTTCCACGGAAGAGAAGCCGGAAAGACGCATGGCTTCCATTTCGTGTTCCAGGGTCAGAGGGGTATCAAAATGGACGAAAGCCTCCGGAGGAATAGAATCACGCTGTCTTCTGCGGGCACATTCCGTAAACACCAGATCCTCGATCTCCTGCGAGGAAGCGATGTAATCACATTCCAGATAGATTCCGCCCGGTTTCAGACTGCGGCGGATGTTTTGGAACAGAGGAATTTTCGTTTCTGCCGTGTAATGATGGAGAGTCTCAAAGGAAACCGCACAGTCAAAGCTGTTTTCCTCCAGCACACAGCGGAAATAGTCTTCCCGGCGCAGGATAAGGTTTTTGTCACCGTGTTTCTTTTGCAGCAGAACCAGCATCTCTTCCGCCAGATCGATTCCGGTTACTGCCAGATTGGGGAAGCGGCGGAAAATGCAGTCCAGCTCCAGTCCGGTGCCGCAGCCGATGTCCAGCAGGGTGGTGATCCCCTCCGGCAGCAGATCTGCCATCCACTGATAATGAGGCGTCCAGTGTGCCATGTGCTCCTCATAATCCCCGATACGGGCATTGAAAAAGGCGTCCATGGCTTCCAGAGGCACATCTCTGGTTTCATCCAGCCATTTCTTCAGGGAGATGTAGTCGTTGTCCATTCAGTCCTCCACGATGACCGCACGGGCGGGTGCACAGCAGGTACCTTCCACATACACCGGCAGAACCGTCAGCAGGGAATTTCTGCCGCAGACCTTGTCAAGTCCTACCAGCGGTGCCAGCAGCAGGGTGTCCGTGGCGGCAAACAGATCAAATACCGGCTCCTCGTTCTGCCATGCAGGGGTGTCGGAGCCCATGAGAGAGGGTTTCAGGGAGAGAAGATATGCCATCGCTTCCCGGGTCAGCCAGGGACCGCCGGTGAGAAAATCCTCCGCATACCAGTCGTCCCAGCCGGCTTCCCAGAGAATCGCACAGCCTTCCGGAAACTCCATACCTTCCATGGCCTTTTTCAGAACGGCAAGACTGATTGCCCCGCCGTTTGCGTATACGGTTTCTCTGTCCAGATGGAGTACCCGGCAGGGCAGATTGACCAGCGCCGATACAGGCACTTCCGACAGCATCCGTCCTTTTTCGTATCCGTTTACATGGGCCGTAGTTTCCAGATAAACGCCGGTCTGGGAGTTGAAGCCGTGGAAAATTTCAAAAAAGAAGGTGCCGGGTTCTGCGCTTGTATGTTCCGGACGGAAATCCGGGTAATTGTCCCCGTATTTCCAGATTCCTTCATGAATAGAGCCGCTGATATCGTAAACAGGCATGATACTGTCCTCCGTTTTTTTTACAGTATAGCACAGACGTCCGGGAAAGTCAATTCCAAAGAAAAAAACCGGATCCTGCGGGAGAATCCGGTATGTAAGGTCTTAAACTTATGCGTCAGCCTTGACAACTTCTGCTTCGGGAGCGTTCTTCTTAACGCTTTCGATACCGTTCAGGCAGCCGGCCTTTGCGGTATAGCCTTCGGAAACAGCGATGATTTCGCCGTTGCGTGCCTTCAGACGGAAGCGGAATTCGCCGGCCTTGTCGGTGTACACTTCAAACTTGGGGTGCTTTACAGCAACAACTTCGGCTGCGGTCTGGTCTTCTACTTCACCGACGCAGTTCTTCTTAACGCTTTCGATGCCGTTCAGGCAGGCAGCTTCGGTGGTGTATACTTCGGAAACAGCGATGGTTTCGCCATTGCCGGCCTTCAGATCGAACTTGAAGCCGGTAGAGGTCTGCTTAACAACAAACTTTCCCATAATGTCCTCCAAAAATATAAAAATGATGGAATTTTACAGGTTCATCTTATCATAAAATGGAGAAAATGTCAATGGGGGCGGGGGATTTTGTCGGGGGTTATTCTTCCAACGGGCGTATCCGGGTACAGGTACGAACCCGTTCCAGCAGGGCATTGTAACGGTCTTCCTCCTTCAGTGGATCCATCCAGGCGTAAACTCCCTGAAAATTTCCGGCCGGGAGGGACATATAGTACAGAAGGTTACCGTTAAAATTATGAGAATCGAAAAAGTGGTCTGCCTGCAGGGAAGCGGTCTGCTGATAATAGGATTTTCCGTCTGCTGTTGTATTGCGTGACCATTGCTGTCGAAGCCAGACGGTCAGCCCTTTCATGGCAGGAGAGGCGCAGGTCAGAACCGGATCTTCCGGGATTGTCTTTTCCAGAGTCGGATCTTGCTTCTGCTTCCATCGTTCGTTGAGCTGTTCAGCGGTCAGACATTTTCCCATACTGATTAGAGCGTATCTGAAAAGTCAATTAAGCACGAACTAACGACAGCAAAACAATAGAAGCAACCCAAACAAAGGCGCAGAAAGAAGAGGCAAGCTTGTCATAGCGGGTTGCAACTCGGCGA
>JAFZET010000096.1 GCA_017560565.1 Clostridia bacterium
GATAGGGGGCATCATACAGATCGTGAAAATAATTCTCCATTGCCAAGGGCACAATAAAGGTGTTCCAGCCTGCGATACACTGGAATGCATTGTCTCCGGCGGTAATGGAGGTTTTGAACATATTGATGTCGCTGGTGGTATCCCAGTAGGTAGCCCAGCCCTGTCCGCGGTACCCCATGAGGTCTACGTTGAGCTGTTCGGAAACCTTCAGATTCCGGTTGTAAATGGCATCGTTGAGCACTTCGCCATTGGATTCATCCGCCTGTACTTCCAGCCAGCTGTCGTCGTCCCCTCTGGCGTGAACTACTACGGTTGCACCGCCGAAATCCAGATCAGCGGGCAGAGAACTTTTCAGGGCATTGTCTTCGGTTTCCGTTTCGATGACAGCAGTATCCGCAGTGGTATCGGTTTCCGTTGCTTCAGCATTTCCGCAGGCTGCCAGAGAGGGAAGTGCCAGCAGCAGCGCCAGCAGAAGAGCGGTCAGTTTCTGTTTTTTCATAATCTTTTCTCCAGTCTTTGGATTCTATGCGTTCATTATAGCACGGCAGCAGGACTGTGTCAAGAATCGGCAGACAAAAACCGCCCGTAAAGAAACGGACGGTTTGCATACAGAAATGATTTACTGGATCTCTTCCAGCAGCTTTACAGTGGAAGCTACAGTACCTTCGATGGAAGCGGTGTTGGATGCATACCAGGAGGCGATCTGCAGACTTTCGCTGCCGGAAAGCTTCATGATGATTTTTTCGGCACCACCCAGATACGGGCTGTAGATGTATTCACGGGTCACAACAACACCGTTCCGGATCAGATCCAGCATAGCGACGGTTTCTTCGTTCCGAGCGTACTTTTCCTGCATACAGGTTTCAAAGTAAGCAGGCGTCACCTTTTCCCAGGTTTCGTATGCCATGGCTTCCATAACGGCACCGGCAGTATCGGCGTTCTTGTTGTCGGCGGGAATACACCAGATGGACACACCGGTGGTAGCGTTGGTGTAATACTGATTCTGCTGTTCATCCAGCTTGGGATAGGGCAGAATGGTGTAGCTGTCTTCCATATCGCGGAAATAGGTACGGGCATTGTCCAGCTCACGCATGATCATCAGGGCCAGACCATTCTTGAACATTTCGCACTGGATCCCGGCGTCTTTCTGGAACATGGAGCCTACCAGACTGCCGTTGAAATAGTAAGCGGAGAGCTTGTCCCAGAGATTGCTTACACGTTCCTGCTGGGGTGTGAAGACAGGATAGCCCTTTTCGTCCACAGAAATCTGATGGATATCGGCGGAAGTATAGAAGGAGTCACCACTGTTGTCATAGTCGATGATGAAGCCGTACCGGTCGTTTGTATCCATGGTTCCGTTACCGTCCAGATCGTCATAAACCTGAGAAGTAGCGGCGATCATGGCATCCATGGTCCAGCTGCCTTCCAGAACGGTAGCTGCCAGGTTTGTTACACCATAGTTTTCCGCAACGGTATTGTTGAGGAACAGTACATAGGAACCGCCCAGAGTGGTCAGGAAGCTGATGTCCCCGGTGACGAAAAAGTTCTTGCCGACAAGCTGCAGACCTTCACGGGAGGTCTGGTTCCACCAGGGTTTTTCCAGATCCAGATAGGCAACATTGTTCAGATCCAGCAGGTATCCTTCCATGGCAAGGGAAGCGATACGGGAGTTCCAGCCTGCGATGCACTGATAGGCATTGTCACCGGCAGTGATGGAAGCCTTGATCTTGGGTACATCACTGTTTCCGTCATAGTAGGAACGCCATCCGCCTCCACGGAAACCGACAATGTCAGCGTTCAGCAGTTCTTCCACAGCCGCATTCCGGTTGTACACGGCGTCATTGAGAACGTCACCGTTCAGCTCTTCCGTATAGACTTCCAGAAAACTGTCATCGTCCCCTCTGGCGTGGATGGTTACGGTTTCGCCGCCAAAATCCAGATCTGCCGGAAGGGCAGGCTTCAGGGTGGTGTCTTCCGGTTCTGTTTCAACGGCAGCGGTATCGGTGAGGGCTTCCGTTTCCTGGCTTTCCGCCGTGTCCCCGCAGGAAGCAAACATGGGCAGTGCGAGAAGCAGAGCCATGAACAGAGCGGCAAATCTATTGTTTTTCATAACAGGTTATCTCCTTGATAAAAGATAAAATATGCGATGTACAGGATAAAAAACCGTCCGAAACAGATCCGGACGGTTTTGAAACATACAA
>JAFZET010000097.1 GCA_017560565.1 Clostridia bacterium
AAGTGGCGCATGATCTCCTCGGCGAAGCTGCATTCCAGATGGACAAGGGTGCCGCAGGATTTGCATTTCAGGTGCATGTGGTGTCCGCCGCAGCCGCTGTACTGGTACGTGGAGCCGTGGGGGGTGGTGAACCGTTTCAGCAGACCTTCGTCGGTCAGGTGGGTCAGGGTGCGGAACACGGTGGCTTCGCTGATTCCGCAGGCGTCGATCACGTCTCTTGCGGTCATACTGGTGTGGGGCTTTTCGGAAAAATACTGCAGGATGGCGTCCCGCTGCTTTGTTTTGTATGGCATGGTGTTTTTCTCCGACCTTCTTTTCTTTTTTGCGTATGGGGATTATAACATATCCGAATTTGAAAGTCAATATCAAATTTTTTGGGAGTTTCTCTTTATTTTGCTTACAGCGGTTTTGATACACTTTGACCAAAGTGAAACGCCCGCTGTCAGGCGAAATACAATCCCCAAAAAACAAACCCAAAAAGAAGGGATAAGAAAAGCGCCCCGCAAAAACGCAGCCTTGACATCAGAAAAGATTCATGGTATCATACAAACAGAAACCCAAGACAAAATACCACCGGAGGGACTATTATGCAGACTTTATTTGAACAGTACAGCGCCCTGAAACGCCGGGTGGGCGGCAACCGGGAGCTGATGGGATATGAGCATTCCATGGGGATGCCCAAAGAAGCCCAGCAGAACATTACTCCCGCTCCCATGCACATCGTGCGGATCCTTTCCCAGATCGAGTATGGCATCCGTCTGTCTGCTTCTCTGGACGGGAAATACGATGACCTGCTCCGCTGTGCCCTGGATACTCTCACAGACGCCATGGACAAAGACGGCGTGCTGACAAAAACCATCTGTCAGGCGGCGGAACGGATGCTTCTGCCCATGGCGGAAGAGGCAAAGGCGTATAAGCTGATCCTCACAGGGCACGCACACATCGACATGAACTGGATGTGGAGCTGGCCGGAGACTGTGGCTGCCACCATCGCCACCTTCACCACCATGCTGAACATCATGGACGAATACCCGGACTTTACCTTCAGCCAGTCCCAGACCTCCGTTTACAAAATCGTGGACGATTTCGCGCCCCATCTGAAGCCCCGCATTCAGGAAAGGATCCGGGAAGGACGCTGGGAAGTGACCTCTTCCGCCTGGGTGGAAACGGACAAGAATATGCCGAACACGGAATCCCTGCTGCGGCACATCGGGTACTCCAAAAAGTATCTGGCGGAGCACTGGGACATCCCCGCAGACGCACTGGAACTGGACTTCTCTCCCGACACCTTCGGGCACAGCGCCAACCTGCCGGAGATCGATCTGTACGGCGGTGTGAAGTATTACTACCACTGCCGCGGTCTGTCCGGGGATCAGGCACTGTACCGCTGGAAAGGGCAGAGCGGCAAGGAGCTTTTGGTCTACAAGGAACAGGACTGGTACAACAGCGGCATCAATCCTGCGATTGCCATGCGCATCTTTGACATATCCCGCCGGTGTGCCGGACTGAAGACGGGTCTGGTGCTCTACGGTGTTGGCGACCATGGCGGCGGTCCCACCAGACGGGACGTGGAAATGGCACTGGAAATGCGCAGCTGGCCCATTTTCCCCCAGATTACCTTTGGTTCCATCCGGCAGTTCTTCCACGAAGCGGAAGCTGTACGGGACAATGTGCCTCTGGTGGAAGGGGAGCTGAACTTTATTTTCCCCGGATGCTACACCACCCAGAGCCGTGTGAAGCTGGGGAACCGCCGGAGCGAAGCGGCTCTTGCGGAAGCTGAAACCATCTCCGCCTTTGCCCACATCCGTGCCGGTGCTGCCATCCATCATGACGCACTGGAGGGCGCATGGCAGAAGGTGCTTTTCACCCATTTCCATGATATCCTCACCGGCTCCTGCGTACAGGACAGCCGGGAATATGCCATGGGCCTCTATCAGGAAGCCATTGCCGTTTCCCAGACCGAAACCAATCTTGCCATGACTCTCCTTTCCGAGCGGATCGATACCTCCGCCGTTGCCGTGCAGGAAGACCTGCTTTCCCAGTCGGAAGGCGCCGGGGTGGGCTACAACATTGCCGCTTTCGCCGGACATAATGTGGCAGAACGGGGCAGAGGGCTTACCCGGATCTGGAACGTATTCAACAACACTGCCGCCGACAAGAACGAACCTCTGGAAATCACCGTGTGGGACTGGGTCGGCGATATGCGGTATCTGAAGATCACCGACGGAGAGGGCAATCCGCTGGAATTCCAGAAGGTGGACGGCGGTCTGCAGCATTACTGGGATCACAAGTATTTCCGGATTCTGGTACAGCTTGCCCTTCCCGCCTTCTCCTACACCACTGTGGTGCTGACACAGGGAGAGATGGGCGAGTATCCGGTACACTTCCAGCCCTTCTACGGCAGCAACCGGAACCATTATCCCCACGGCAACTATGTGCTGGACAACGGGCTGATCCGCTGTGAATTCGACTATTCCACCGGAGAAATGCTCTCCATGAAGGATCTGGAAACCGGCAGAGAAATGCTCTCCGGCAGAGGCTCCCTGGTATTTGTGGACACCCAGACCAACGGGATGACGGCATGGGAGATCGGTACCTACCTGAAGGAAACTCCCATTACCGATGTACACAATATCCGTCCCTCCGCTGCCGGTCCTCTGAGAAACGGCTTCACCTTTGATGCACGGATCCGGAACTCTGCCGTGACGGTGACCTGCACGCTGGACAAGGGGGCAAAGTTTGTGAAGACTGCCATCCGTGCAGACTGGAAGGAAGTGGGCGGACAGACCCTGCCGCTTCTGGTATACCGCCTGCCTCTGGCTTACGATACCGACCGGTTCCTCTACGACATTCCCGCAGGTTCTGTATCCCGTCCCGCTGCGGAAGCCGACCGTCCGGGCAACTCCTATGTCTGCGCCGGTGCGGCATCCGGAGACAACGCCGGGATCATTGCGGACTGCAAATACGGTTTCCGTGCGGTGCATCGTGACGGTCACGCCGTTCTGTATTCCACGCTGATCAACACTGCCGTGAACCCCGATCCCTATCCGGAAAGAGGCGTGCACGACATTACGCTGTCCGTTGGTCTGTTCTCCGACGATCCGGCGAAGATGGCACTGACTGCGCTTTCGGCTGTCCGTCCTATGGCGTATCTGAGCACCGGTTCCCACAAGGGGGATCTGCCCATGACCGGTACCTTCTGCACCGTTGACTGTGCCGGCGGTGTACCTTCCGCTGTGTATGCTGAGGATGGTGCTCTGTTTGTACGGGTATATTCAGTATCCGAC
>JAFZET010000098.1 GCA_017560565.1 Clostridia bacterium
AATGATGACATCCATTACCGTTCTTTTGTTTCTGACGGCATGGATCCGTCACTGGACCGGTCCTACGACAGCATCCTGCTTTCAGTTTTGCAGTGATGTATGTATGTCCATAACGCTGTTTACTGTCTTCCGGGATGTGATTCTTCATGTACACACGTTCCTCGGTCAGCTCTGTAGTTTTATGACCGCTATGCTTCCAGTAATGACGGCAGTGCAATACGGTGCAGGAGAAATTACAACAGCCTCTGTCAACCGTATATCCCTGACATTGTTTATTACTGTACTGAACCATCTGCAGAGAGGGCTCTTTCTACCTCTGGGACAGGCTTTGTACAGTGTAAGCATTGCAAGTGCAGTCTGTACCAAAATCCCTCTGGGAGGCTTTACAGGGGCTGTAAAGAAGCTCTTTATGGTTCTGTTTTCCTACATGATCCTTGTGTATTCATTTGTATATGGATTACAGAATTCATTGGCTGCGGGAACTGACAGTCTTGGGCTGCGTACTGTAAAATTCGCCATGGGAAACTTCATTCCCATCGTGGGCGGAACCGTTTCCGAAGCCTTTTCAGCTGTCAGAACAGGGCTGGGATATGTAAAAATCATGGCAGGTACCGGAGGAATTCTGATTCTGTGTATGTTGGTTCTGCCAACAGCAATATTTGTATGGGGCTTCGATCTCATGCTTTCTCTGACCCATACGGCAGCAGAACTGCTGGACTGCGGATCCGGTGTGCGGCTGCTGGCGGATACCCGGTCGGTTCTGCAGATGCTGGCTGCGGTTTTGTGGCTTTCCGCGCTGTTTTTCATTTTTGCCATTATTCTGTTCACAAGAACAACAGGGCAGGCAGTATGAGTTCGTATATTCAGAGTATTCTTATTACCATGGCTCTGTCTCACCTTCTTCTGGTTCTGG
This sequence comes from Clostridia bacterium, assembly GCA_017560565.1. Classification (GTDB taxonomy): domain Bacteria; phylum Bacillota; class Clostridia; order Oscillospirales; family CAG-272; genus UMGS1696. The sequence goes on from JAFZET010000098.1 coordinate 914, forward strand.
CTTCAGAATTATGGGGCGAGCACACGCAAAAGCTGCTTCGTATGCTGTGCGGCACAGTTATGCTCCTGACCATATTCTCACCGGTAAAAGATGTGTCCGCGGCACTCGGGAATACCATAACAAAATTTCTGACGGAAACAGAGATAACAGAAACAAAAGAGAATTTATCAATGCGGACAGATGCAGTATGGGAGGCATCTTGTTCTTATATAGCTGAAGAATGGCTGGAGTATCTGACAGAGAGATATTCGGTAGACCGTTCACAGATACGGCTGGTATTTCAGACAGATGAAAATATGCGCATTCTGTCTGCAGAAATCATACTCAGAGATTGTCCGTATGCCCTGCGCAGGAAAATCGAACAGGAAATGCGTTTGCAAACGGATATACCGATAACAGCGAAAGGAGCATAAACCGTTATGGCAGATACAAACAACAATAAATGGTGTCACAGGTTACCGCAGAAATGGATCCCACTGGCAGGATTGGTTTGCGGGGTACTCCTTTTGCTTCTTGGGAGTCTACTCCCAGACGGAAAACAGGCTGCAGACGAATCATATACGGTACAATATTACACGGAAGCTCTTGAAAAAAGGATTGAATCTTTGTGTACCAGCGTTGCAGGGATTCGGGAAGCGGAGGTACTCCTCACACTGGAAAATAACCGGGAATATGTATATGCCCAGGACAGTACATCTGCCGGAGACACTCTGGAGTATGTTATTCTAAGTGGGAAAGAAAAGGAAGAAACAGTATTGCTGACCGAAATCTGTCCGCGTGTAAGGGGGGTAGCGGTGGTTTGTACGGGAGGAGATACTCCTGCCGTCAGGCAAACCATTGTAAGCCTGCTGTCGGCTTCTCTTGGGATTTCTTCAAACCGGATTCATGTGGCAGGGAATGACGGCATATCCGAACCGTGAGGTGCATAGGATAGAGTGTAAGAATCAAACCGAAGTAGGAGGTACATCATGAAGTGGGAAAATGTTCGTAAAGTATTGTCGGAGGCAGTGCGCAAAGTAAAGGTCAGAACCATTGCAACGGTGTGTACAGTGGTGATTCTCGGGGGGATGGTGATCCTGAACATGGTACTGTATGGTAAGGATACTGATACTGTGACGGGGAAATTAGCAGTAGATCTGGCGTCCGATGCCCCAATGAAAACAGCAGGTCAGACAGAGTTGACAGCTGACAGTCTTCAGGATTATTTTCAGACCATGTCCCTGAATCGCCGCCAGACACGGGATGAGGCAAGGGAAGTGCTTTTATCCGTAGCGGAAAGTCCTGCTGCCTTGGATGACGTAAAGGAAGCGGCAATGGCTGACATAAACAAACTGGCTGCTGATATGGAGAAAGAGACCAATATTGAGACCATGATCCTTGCCAAAGGATTTACACAGTGCATCGCAGTCATCAGCGAAGACAACTGCAGTGTTATCGTAGAAAGCGATGGTTTGGACCCCGGGGAAGTGGCACAGATTACGGAAATCGTATACGAACAGGCGGGGATTCATCCGACCCGGTTGAAGATCGTTGAAAAGAATCTGACAGAAGCCTGATAACAGTAAACAACGCCTCTGTGTTCCGGGAGATGGAAGTACAGAGGCGTGTTATTTATATACCCGGCAGATCCTGCTGTATGCTGCGTACCATCTGTTCACGCCGTTCTTTGTTTTTCCTACCCAGCATACTGTCACAAGCAGACAGGGGGGAACCATGACAAATCATAAAATCCATTCCTTCAGCCGGATGGATTACCTTTGAAACAGGGAGAGTGGCAAACCAGTCCAGATCCTTTTCTGTCAGGTGTCTGGCGGTATACCAGAGTGAACCTGTATGGGAACAGGGCTGCCATGAGGGATCCGGGTGATAACGATTTTTCAGAAAGTACTCTTCACGATTTCCCAGAATCAATGAGCAGGGATATTCTTCCTGTATTTCCCGGAGATTCCTGAGAACCCGCTGGGGATCAGAACCGTCGGTTACATAATCTCCCAAAAACAGGACACCGTCCGGAAGCAGGGAAGGGAGCATATCACGCACAGCTTCCAACGCAGCCCAGTTTCCGTGAATATCGCTGATTATAACATAACGCATATAAATCTCCGATCAGCAGACAGTACTATGTATAAAAGTATACCATACCATCGCAAAATACGCAATGAAATTTCATTTTTCCATGGACAAGATGAAAAAATA
>JAFZET010000099.1 GCA_017560565.1 Clostridia bacterium
GGACAGGGCAATGCGGATACTGCCGTTATCCAGGGTAAAGGCATCGTCATGAACCACCTCGCATCCGGCGCAGGGTTTCCAGACAGGACGGTAAAATACATCGAAAGGCTCATGATAACCGGCACGGCTGTCGTCTGTCCAGACACGCACACGGGTGGGATCACACCAGGGTTTGCACTCGATCCGGATCAGTTCATCGCTGTTGTCCGGATTCCATTTTTTAGCATTTGTTCGGAAAAATGCCGCCGGATATGCACCGAACCACAGATTACAGCCTGTTTCCATGGAATTGTATCCATAAGCGGCGTGAACGGGTTCTTCGATGCCGGGGTGGGAGAGTGCTATCGTGTCCTGAGAAAGAATATCACATTCCGCAGGCACATAGGTGCCGGCTTTTCCGCAGATGTACAAACCGATGGGCTTCTTCCGCTCCGTGCCGTATACCGGGATCTCTTTCCCGATACGGATACCGGAAGCTTCAGCCGGAAGAGGAGCCTGTCCCGGTACTGTGAAATGGATGAGGATCCTGCTGCCGGAGATTTCATAGCCATCCATAACAGCGGGATTTGTCTGACCTGCTTTGCCGTAAACTACAGTACTCGCCAGCATGGCAAGCCGTCTGCCCACTTCAAACTTGTGGGTGGGATGAATGGGGTGGTTGTCCGTGAAATTCCAGACAGGCGGCAGATCGTTGATGGGCATAATGTGGAATGCATCCGGTCTTTCCGTGGCGGCATCAATGAAATTCTGGTTGACATATCCAAGATAACAATCTCCCTCTGTGACGGGGAAGGGGTACAGCAGAACGCAGAGCATGGGAAAATGACTGTCGGCGGCAAAAAGCTCCCTGTAGGTGTCATAGAACAGATACAGACAGTCCTTGTAGACCCGCCAGTAAGGTTCGTCCCAACATTCATATTCGCCCTGATACCACAGGATGCCGCGGAATTTCAGACCCTTGAGGCAGTGTACCTTCCAGTTATACTGGCAGGTCGGCTGCTGGGCATTGTTGTTGCCCCGGGTGTTCCATGTTTCTGCATCCGGATATAATCCAAGCTCTTTCAGCCTGGGCAGCAGCGTACCTGCCTGATCCATAGCAGTTCTGGGAATCCAGGAACGGATCCCGGTGCCGCCCCAGCTGGCATTGATGAACCCCACGGGTGTCTCTGAACCGATGGTTTTCAGCCAGTCGTATATCTCTTTGGAAAAAGCACAGCCGGCGGCGGAGATACAGGCAAAGCTGTCTCTGTCGGTTATGGAAAACCATTTTCCGTCAGCCGCATCGCTGGGGTCATAGGGAAATATGCCGCTGTCGTTTCCATCTATATTATATACGTGATAAACACGGATCCGGCGGCTGCCGAGAGAGGAAAAAAATGCTTCTCCATCGGGCTGTACACCGCCGGAAAGCTCCATGTTGGATTGTCCGGACGCCAGCCATACTTCCCCGAAAAGAATATCGCTTATAACATACCGTTCCTCTCCGGCAGAAACGGTGATGGTCCATGGCTTCAGGGAAGCAGAGGGGCAGGGCAGAGCCAGGGAAAATGTACCGTCTGTTCCGACTTCGGTATCGGCGCGGGAAAATGTATGTCCGGCATGATCCTGCAGAATGGCTTCCGTGCGCACACCGGCATCGGTATGACCGGAAATGGTCAGGTCTGCATTCTGCTGGAAAAGGGAACCGGATGCAAATATATTTGGCAGTTTCAGCATGGGTGTATTCCTTTACAATAAATGATATGGATGCAGTTTCTGTTTGCAGGGGAGATAACGCCGGTTTCAGTATAGCATATTCATGAAAAAATATCAATTCCATCCGCATACATTTCAAATAAAAAAACCGAGCCGTCCTTTTCGGACAACCCGGTTATAGTATGATTTCGGAGGAATACCGAGAGATAAGGACCGACGGCTTATCTTTCGTTCTTGTAAATTTCCTTGAAATACTTGTAGGTGTCTACCTTCAGTTCGCCGCAGGCAGCTTCGTCGCAGGCAACGATTCCATCGGGATGCAGCTGCAGAGCGGAGATGGTCCATGCGTGATCCACACCGCCTTCCACGCAGTGACGCAGAGCGCGAGCCTTGTTGTGACCGCTGATCAGCAGCAGAACCTGCTTGGAATCGCAAACGGTACCAACACCAACGGAC
>JAFZET010000100.1 GCA_017560565.1 Clostridia bacterium
ACATGGTTTCATTCCGGATCCGGTAGAACCGTGATCCGCCGGTTATGATGTGGATCAGATTCTGGGATCGTCCGCGCTGTGAATAATCGTAGGCAATCTTTTCTGACCATGTTTCCTCACGGATGGTAATATTTCCGAGGTAAAAATCCATTTCCGTCAGCTGATGCAGTTCGTACAAAAGTGTTCCCCTCGCTTTCTGGTTTCCATTATAGGAGATCGTTATGCCGCTGTCAATAGGCGTATAACGATTTTTTACAAAAAAGTCGAATCATCCCCTGTATAGGGTCGAATTGTTCCTTGCAAAATAGTTGAAAATGACTATAATTGGATATAGGGGAACTGTAATTTCAGGAATAATTCCACCACACATAAAGGGTACAGCCGAAAATGGCTGCAAACAGCAGGAGGTTTTGCTATGGCAGACAGAATCACGTATGATAAAAAAACAGCCTGGGAGATCATTTACAGCAGGTATGAAGGTATGCAGGCAAAAGCACTGCAGCTGCTGTCGGCGGAGGTAGGGTATCGTGTGACACGGGATCCGGGGGTGTATACCCTGTATGTACTGCCCTGCCTGAAAGAAAGCAGTGTTCCGCCGGCAAAATGTGCCATCATCATCGGTCGTCTGGACGAAAGCGCCCTGCTGCAGCAGTATATCAAGCCGGAAGAAGTGCCGGCAGACGGGTACTGCATCCGGGTAATGAAAAATCCGGCAGACAAAGCATACAACTGGATTTTGATCGCCGGTGCTGATGATACCGCTTTATACTACGGTGCTGTGGATTTTCTGGATCACTATCTGGTACAGCATTCTCATTATCCTATGTGTGATAACAATGAAACTCTGGATTTTGAGCTGCCGGATAGTACCCATATTTCTGCACCGAAGACAAAACGCCGTATGATCTTTACCTGGGGGCATCCCATCAATGACTACAGACTGTTCATGCGGAACATGGCGCGGCTGAAGCTGAATGAATTGATCATCTGGAATGATTTCTGCCCGGTGAATGCTAAGGAGATCATGGAATATGCCCATGAATGGGGGATTCGTGTGATATGGGGCTTTGCATGGGGATGGATTGACGGTTGCGGTAGGATAAAGAGTATTGACGATGAGTATCTTGCTGAAGTAAAGCAGTCGGTGCTGAATCGTTTTGAAACAGAGTATGCTCATCTGGATGTGGATGGTATTTATTTTCAGTCGTTCACAGAACGTGGGGATTCTGAAATTGGAGGAAGATCGATTGCTGAAACAGTGGTAAAATTGGTGAACGATACCTCTGCAGAACTGCTTGCCCGGTATCCGGATTTGCTGATCCAGTTTGGTCTGCACGCTGATTCTGTACGTAAACATCCTGAAGAAATTGCAAAAACAGATCCCAGAGTAGAAATCATCTGGGAAAACCATGATGCTTTTCCAATCAATTCCGAGCCGGATTTCCAGTGCGAGGGAGCATTTGAAAATACAATGGAGTTTATCCGTACCGTGATCAACCTGCGGCCTGGTGCTGAGGTGGGTATCCTGTACAAAGGATATTGTACATTAGACTGGAGTAAATTTGCATACCAGAGAGGTCCTTTCCTGCTGGGTGAAGCCCATCCCCGTCTAATTGCCCACGATACTGCACTTCGTGCTCAGCGATGGAGATTCCTTCAGGGACAGTGGATGCAATACGGAGAAGCTGCTCAACGAATGACACAACTGATCCATGAAATGGATCCGGAGGGTAAGGTTGCACTTGGGATGGCAGGTATGTTCGATGATGGTATCTGGTTCCCAGAAGCAGTGACCTCACGGATGTTCTGGGATGCATCGGGTACTTATGAACAGACTATGCGGGAAGTGGCGGCACATACCAGTGTAAGAATGTAAACGAGATTTGAAAACGAAAAGGAGCTATTGAAAATGAAAAAGAAGTATTTGGCTTTCCTGCTGGCAGCGTTAATGCTTTCCATGGGCGGCTGCGGCGGAGCAACGGAAGAAACGCAGAATACAGATAACATTCCGCAGGAAACGGAAACCGAAGCGGCGGATGTACCGGAGACAACCATACTGGATACACTGCCCGCAGAAGATCTGGGCGGGATGACTTTCCGGATGCTGGGGGTCAGCTATCCCACCAGACGGAATTTTCCCGCAGAGGAAGATACAGGTGAAATGGTTAATGATGCTTTGGCAAAACGTGATATGATGGTCAGTGAAAGGTTGAATGTGGTGATTCAAACACAGGCGGAAGAGACAGGTGCCAATGTAACCCAGATCGTAAAGGATACGGTTCTGGCTGGTGACAATGTCTGTGATGTGATCATTTCCGATATTGCCACATCTTTGAAGAGCCTGATGACCGGCGGGTCTCTGTACGATATGCGGACGATTGATAATCTAACACTTGAAGAAAACTGGTGGTCTTATGGTATGTACGAAAGTTCCTCTATTGACGGCAGACAGTATATCACCATGGGAGATATTTCACCTATGAAGTATTATGCTCCCTATTGTATGGCATATAATCTTAAATTGGGCGAGGATTATGGGTACGGCGATTTATATGCTGAAGTTTTGAACGGTACATGGACTGTGGATCTGCTCAACACCATGCTGCAGGATGCAAATCATGATTTGGACGGTGATGGTGACATTGATGCTGAAGACTTTCATGGATATGCTCATGTTCCGACGGATATCACAGCCTGGGCGCATTATATTGGCGCAGGACAGATGCTGTCCACGGTGGATTCCGAAGGTAAAATTATAATCCCCATAGGTGACGGTAATTCGGTGGAAGTAATGGAAGCTGTAAAAGAAATCCTCGGGTATTCTTCCAACCTTCCCATGGGTAATGTGACTATGGATATGTTTATGGAAGACAGAGCATTATTCTATGGAAACTCCTATTCCGGTATCATAGCCAACTTCCGGGATATGGAAAGCGATTTCAATGTGATTCCAACTCCGAAATACAATGAACAACAGGAGAAGTATTACAGCTTTATCAACACACATTGTCTGGGGGGTGTTGCGATACCTGCAACCTGTCCGAATCCGGATATAGTCGGTCTGGTTACGGAAACGCTGTGCCGTATGTCATATCTGGAGGTACGTCCGGCACTGTATGAAACCACCATGAAGTCCAAGGTAGCCAGAAATGCTGAAAACGCACAGGTTATGGATATTATTTTTGACAACACCTATATTGATTGCAACGGACTCTTCAATATCGGCGGCTCTGCTTCAGTTGTTGTCAATGTAATTATGGGCAAAGCTGAATTTGCGTCCTCCTATGCGGCAGTACAGAACAAAATCGAAGCAGGCATAGAAGACCTGATGAAGATCGGAACCTGACCGTATACGAAAAAAAGTGCATCCCAAGAGAATGCTCCGGGGATGCACTTTTTCTGCTGCTTCAGGGGGAGGGATGGTCAGGAAAACGTGTGCGGCTCAGGCATTCCAGCATACATCCGGTGCAATTTCCTTATGACAGCAAAGCACACCGTTTTCCAGCGTCAGCTCTGCCATCTGAATGGCACTGCGGGGCGGGTCTGACGGATCCGGGTGGGTAAAATACACCGCAAAGGCACGACCGCCATGGACAAAGACATCCGCATGACCACCGCGGGAACCATCGTCCGTTCTGTCCGTGGGCTTGTCCAGGATATATCCCGGCTGACGGGTAAAATGCTCGCCGTCATCGGAGAAGTACACAGCCTGACCTGCCCATGCATCGGCGATCAGCCAGTATTTCCCACCGAAGAAAAACACATTGGGTCCTTCCTGGGACTGATCCCATGTGGCTTTGCCACGGTACTCCCAGCTGTACAGATCCATGCTGTCCGCATAGCAGGTAACAGAATTCTGCCGTTCATCTTTGTACCACATCCGCCAGATTCCGGAGGGCAGCCGGAAACAGCAGGGGTCAATGATTCTGGCGGAACCGAACTGCAGAGAACCGATATGATCCCAGTAAAAGAGATCCGGGGAGGTGTAGTGCTCAATGGAAGCATTGCCGCTCCAGTCCTGATAGACTCCCACAATGTAGGAAACGTACATATGATACAGCTTTTCTTCCGGGCTGTAGACGATTTCCGGTGCCCAGAAGGTGTTGTGACCGAATTCAAAATTCAGATCCAGGGCACCGCGGTAATGCCATCGGGCACCGTCAGCGGATTCGGCAACCCCGATAGCCGTTCCGTAGGCAAAGGATACATTCTCTACCTGCTGGTTTGCCCGGCGCTGGGTATAGAACATATAGTAAAGACCGTCGGACTCCTTGCGGATGATCATCGGGTCGGCGGCACCGTTGAAAATGGGATCTTTATAAAGAGGAGAAGGAACGATCATGGAAAACCTCCGTTCTGCAGGGGTTTGCGGCTGCAGGAATTCTTTCAGACAGATACTTTTCAGTGTGGACAGTATACCACAGAACAGACAGAATGTAAACAGAAAATCCTGAATACCTGCACAGCGGCAGAAAACGATACAGTATTCACCTGTTTACTGTACGGAATCGTATTTACACTTGGGAGCAGGTATGTTATAATGAAGAAAATACGATCATAAACAGGTATCTGATATGCTGCCAATCCTATTCTATCTCTGCATCGTTGCCTTTGCTTCCACCAACACATCCCTGACCAAGATGTTTAACCGGCAAAGCAGCCAGTCCGCTGTGTTCAATGCGGTTCGGGCGGTGACGGCGTTTGTCATGTTCTGTATCATCAGTCTGCCCGGCTTTACTTTCCATATCCCCACCTTCCTGTTCGGTGCAGGATACGGGATCTTTCTCAGCATAGCCATGTATATGGGATATCTGGCACTTTGCGTGGGACCCATGGCACTGACCAGCATGATGCTTTCTTTTTCGGTGATCTTTCCTGTCCTGTGGGGGATACTTGTGCAGAAGGAAAAGGTGGATCTTCTGCAGTACATAGCGTTTGTTCTGCTTTTTGCCGCACTGTTTCTGGTGAATGCAGACAAGCTGCGGCAGAAAACGACCAAAGATACCGATTACCGGAAATGGTTTCTGTATGCGGCGGCTACCTGTATCTGCAACGGCGGCTGTTCCATTCTGCAGAAGGAACACCAGACAGCATTTCCGTCCCTGTACAGCCGGGAATTCATGGTGGCAGCCATGGGGGTCTGTTCCGCAGTATTCGTCCTTATTGCCATCTGCGGGGTATCACGACAGACTTTCCGGGAAACGACAGGGAAGTGGTATGCGGTGGCTGCAGGTGTCACAAATTCCATGTCCAATTTTCTGACCCTTGTGCTGACCGGGATGGAGAATGCATCCGTCCTGTTCCCCATGATCTCCGCAGGAACCATTTTCGCTGCACTGCTGTGGGGGATCTTTGCCTTCCGGGAAAAACCGAAGCCCAATCAGTATGCGGCACTGGCGGCGGGTGCGGTTTCCATCATTCTGCTGAAGCTGTGAGAAAGAGCGGGGAAGTTCAGTCCGTCATACCGGATTTCTGCAGCCAGCGTCCGCTGATCAGCCGCCACAGGAACAGAATGACCCGGAAAACCCAGTCGGCAGTCATGGCATACCAGACACCCATCAGCCCCAGACCCATGCCGGGGAATGTGAGGATGCCAAAGAGAGAAACGGTTTCCAGAGCCAGCACATACGCCGCCGCCACCCGGAAAAACCACATGGAAAACACGGAAACCACCATGGTGAACAGTACATCGTTGGCGGCACGGAAGGCGGGGGGCAGACAGAAGCCGGCAGGCCACAGGATCACAGAGACAGCACTGTGGTACAGCAGAAGAAACTGCGCCAGTGATGTGGATTCCACTGTCAGCCCGAACAGGCGGAGCATAGGACCGGAACAGAGGCAGAGCAGAATATCGCATCCGGCAATCATAAGATAACTGCTGCCAAGCAGGGAACGGGCGTAGTATTTCGCCTGTTCTTTTTCATTGGCACCCACACAGCGTCCGATGACCGCCACCATGGTATTCTGCACGGCACCGCCTGCCGTATACTGAAAATTGGCAAGAGAAAGGGTTGCGGCATTGGCGGCAATGGCTACAGTGCCCAGGGAGGAAACCAGGCTGGTGGTCATGAGCCGTCCCAGCTGGAACATACTGTTTTCGATTCCGTTGGGCACGCCGATCCGGAGAATGGCTTTGATGATGGCGGGATCGGGACGATAGCGGAATATCTGTTCCACGTGAATATACCGCTTCCGGTCATGGGCGATATACAAAAGAAGAGCGGCACCGATCAGGCGGGAGAAAAGGGTAGCCAGCGCAGCACCGGCAGCACCGAGATCGGCTCCGTAAATCAGAAGCGCATTTCCGATGATGTTCAGTATGTTCATGAACAGGGAAGTTTTCAGCGTGGTGATACTGTCTCCCTGTGCCCGGAAAGCGGCGGAAACACTGTATTCCACAGCCAGAAAAGGAAACGACAGGGCAACTATGGTGAAATAGGACAGGGCATTGTGCATGACGGAAGCTTCCGCTTCACCGAAAAGCAGCTTCAGCAGCGGTACACGGAACAGCAGTACCGCTGCGGTGATGGCTGCAGCAGCCATGGCGGAGGCATAGATCAGCTGTTTGGCGGCACGGCAGGCGTGCTTCTGATCCCCCCGTCCCATAGCCTGCGCAAGAACCACGGAACCGCCGCTGGTCAGGGCACCGAACATGGTGATGAGCACCGTATCCAGCGATCCCACCAGAGAAACACCCGCGAAAGCGGCTTCTCCTTTGTTGGAAACCATCATGGAGTCAACCATCCCGATGGCTACAGAAAGGATCCCCTGCAAGGCAAGCGGCAGAAGTATCCGCACCAGATCCCGGCGGGAAAACAGCATGGGTTTTGAATTTTTCATATCTTTATATCCTGTATGTAATGTGTCGATCGTCTTCAGATGCATTGGTATCCTTCTATAGTATAGCACAAACAGAGGATTGAATCAAGCGGCAGGACGATCCTTTTCCGACAGGAAATACAGCCGCTGTTGTATCGGATATGTTTCCCTTTGCCGGACGAACAGCAGTGGGATTCACACAGGCATTGGGCTGAAAAACATCGGGCGGTAGGTCTCCCCGGCTTTGAGAATACCGGAACCCCGAAAGAGGATTGGAAAAATCAGTGTCCCGTTTTGTGTATGAGGCGATGATTGAGCTCGTTTGGAGAATCTGTTGCAAATTGCAGATATATGTGATATACTGTATTATGGATATATAGAATTGCACAGCGCAAAAACGCAGTGCGAAGGAACACAGTATTTTCTCTATCTATCAGAACTTCCCTGTGCTTCCGTGTAAATACAGAAAATCTGCGAGGTTTATTAATGAAAAATTACGATACCGAAGCCCGTTCCCGTTGGGGCAGTACCGATGCCTATCGGGAGCACGAGCAGAAGACAAAGAACTACACAAAAGAGAAGTGGGCTGAGGCAAACGATGGCTTGATGGCGATCTTTGCCGAATTCGCTGCGTGCAAAAGCAGCGGCGCAAGTGCGGATTCTGATGAAGCGCAGGCACTTGCTGCGAAGCTTCAGAAGCACATTACCGCCAATTACTATAACTGTACGGATGAGATTCTTGCTGGTCTTGGCAGGATGTACGTCTGTGACGAGCGGTTTCAGAAAAACATCGACAGGTATGGAGAGGGAACTGCTGCGTTTGCAGTGGCTGTTATTGAGATATACATAAGAGGCAAGTGATATGTTTGATTTCAAAAACAAGGTAGCCGTTGTAACAGGCGGTGCACGCGGCATCGGAAACTGTATCACAGAAAAATTCCGCGAAGCCGGTGCGGCCGTTTGCGTCATCGACCTTCTTGAGAATGACTATTTTGTGGGCGATCTTGCCGACAAGGGTACGCTGGAGCGCTTTGCAGCAAAAGTGATTTCCGATTACGGTCACGTTGATTACCTGATAAACAATGCCGCTCCGAAATCGTGTGGGATCACAAACGGCAGCTACGAGGACTTTGAATACGCCCAGAGAGTCGGTGTTACAGCCCCCTTCTACCTTTCAAAGCTTTTTGCATCTCACTTTGCGAAAGGGGCGAGCATTGTCAACATCTCCTCCTCACGTGATCGGATGAGTCAGCCGGAGACCGAAAGCTACACAGCGGCAAAAGGCGGCATTTCCGCACTGACACATGCTATGGCGGTGAGCTTTTCGGGAAAGGTGCGTGTGAATTCGATCTCGCCCGGCTGGATAGACAATAACTATACCGTCTATGAAGGCGCAGACGCACTACAGCAGCCATCGGGCAGAGTTGGAAATCCTCCCGACATCGCCAACATGGTACTGTATCTCTGCTCAGACATGGCAGGATTTATAACGGGCGAGAATATCTGCATCGACGGCGGTATGACAAAGCAGATGATCTACCACGGTGACCACGGTTGGAGCTTAGCGTCCGAATAGCCGATTGTAAAAACTTAAAAAAGTACGAAATTACGTACCCAAGTTTTGCAATCGGTTAAAATTCACTTATTAGCCGCTTGCAAAACTCTGAAAAAGTACGAAATC
>JAFZET010000101.1 GCA_017560565.1 Clostridia bacterium
CTCTGCGGAGGTCGATGAGGGACGCTGTCTCCTCAACCCCTGCGAGCTTTTGAAAAAGCTCGACCAAAACTTTCCACTTGCGACAAACTCGCTTTTTTGCCCTGCTGTATCTTATTTCCGGATCACATACCGTCCATCCCGCTCGGTGACGTTCTCCGTCCGGTACCGCTTCTGCACATCCCACGGCGTTTCCCCCGCATCCGGCGTGTACAGGATCAGCGCAGGGCGTACCCGGGGCAGCGGACGATCCCTGTGGCAGGTTAGCGCCTGCAGCCAGACCGTATCCTGCCGGCACAGCACGATCCCGTCACACACCGCCTCCGCATGGAGATGGAGAACCGTCCCTTCCATGTGTCCGCCGATCTCCGGTACCGTAAAGCTGCACCGGCAGTCCGGCACACCGCCGTTTTCCCATCTGCCTGCGGCTTCCCTCATCTGCCCCGGATCGTATTCGTACCGGATGGGCAGAGCGGCTTCCTCCGTTACAATATCCCCGCTTCCGGTGAGCAGAACCGTGCAGTGCGCCGTTCCGGTCAGCAGAATCCGTCCACCGGGCAGTGTCTCTCCCCGTTCAAACACCCCTCTTCCCCATCCGCACAGGAACTGCAAACCGGCAGCATCATCTCCCCGCAGATGCTTTTCCCCTGTCAGGGTGATCCGTCCTTTTACCGGATATCCCCCGGTGACCGCTTCCGACTGCCGGAACACGGGCGTATCCTCGCAGGCTGTACAGTATCCGTCGGCGGCATGGACAGCGGTACTTTCCGTCAGGCACACTCCCTCCAGATCATACTCCATTTCCCAGCCGATGGTGCCGTCTTCCCCTTCCGTTACTGTCAGTGCGGCGCAGGTACCCGTGACCGCCGTTTCCGTCTTTCCTGCCTCCTCTGCCCCGGCACAGGGAATGACCTCCCGGATGGCGCTCCGGCAGCGGATGGGGGTATAGGAGCCGTTTTCGCCGTAGGTCAGCATCTGCACCACCGCTTCCCCGGATACAGAGATTCCTTCCGGGGTAAGACGGCTCTCCCCGATCTGCACACTGCCGCGGCAGAAGATCACACGCCCGCCGGTCACTTCCCCGCTGACAGTTCCGGTGCGGCGGCAGGTTTTCATCCCCACAGCCGGTGTTTCTTCCCGCCGCAGGACGATGCCCTCCCCGCCGTCCGTTTCCGCCGTGCAGTCCACTGCCCCCAGCGCCGTACACCGGATCTTCACTCTGGCGGACAGGGTGAGTTTTCTCGGTCCGGTGATCCGGCAGGTGATGTTCTCCCCCTCCGCTGTGATATGCAGATCCTCCGTACCGATCCCCCCCTCTTCCGGCATCGGGATCTTCGCCTGCCATGCGGAATAAAAGGGAACCGATGTCAGCCCGCCCTCGCCGCTGAGGTACAGTACCGTATACAGTACGCACCCGGACACCTCCACAGTCCCCTCCTCCAGAAAGGCGTTGTCCCGGGTAACGGTACACTGTACCCCCGCCGCCTTCCGGATCTCCGGACGGTATTCCGGCATCTCAAAATCTTCCGTGACCTCCACGGCGGCCGTATGGCTGATCTGCATCCCTGTGATATACTGATTCATAAACAGTGCGCTCCTTTATGGGTTTTGATGTACTATATGCCCGCTGCCGCCTGTCCAGAACCGGAAAA
>JAFZET010000102.1 GCA_017560565.1 Clostridia bacterium
GTCTTCGATCACTTCGCAGAATACGTTTTTACCCAGAAAAGCAGAAGGATCGTATTCCTCGATTCCTTCTTCGCAGAGAAGCAGAAGGGTATTTCCGTTCTCGGTAAAGTTCTGTTCGGTCAGAGTCTGCTGGATAAAGCTGGTTTTGCCTGCTTCCAGAAAACCGGTGAACAGATAAATGGGCATTTCCATGAAAGTTTCCTCCGATTACAGCTGGAACAGTGCTTTCAGTGCGTCTTCCCGGATGTTGGCACCGATGATACAGAGTCGTCCTGTGGGGGCTGCACTGTCGGAACGTACATCGGGTTCGCCGGGGACATAGTCAAAGTGAATGAAACCGTCCGTCCCGGCAACAATTCCCTTGGCACGGAGGATCATGCCGTATGCTGCTTCATCTTCCAGAGCGACGAGAGCGTTCCGGATCTCTTCCATGGTGTACCGCCGTCCGGTTTCCGCGCCAAAGCTGGTGAAGACTTCATCGGCGTGATGGTGATGATGCCCGTGATGGTCATGTCCGCAGGAACAATGCTCATCGTGATCATGGTGATGCTCATGCTCACAGCAGCAATGCTCGTCATGTTCGTGATCATGATGATGCTCATGTTCACAGCAGCAGTGCTCGTCATGTTCGTGATCATGATGATGCTCATGTTCACAGCAGCAGTGCTCGTCATGTTCGTGATCATGGTGATGATGCCCGTGATGACAGCCGCATTCGGGACATACAGATGCTTCGTCCACCATCTTCTGCAGTTCGTCTTCCAGGGTGTTTTTCTTTTCCAGAACTTCCAGAATCTGTGCGCCGGTCAGCTGTTCCCAGGGTGTGGTGAGAATATCCGCTGTGGGATTGTGTTCTCTGAGCAGTTCCACGCAGGCGGTCAGCTTAGTATCGGAAACACCGGTGGTGTGACTCAGGATGATGGTACCGGCGTTCTCGATCTGGTTGTTGAAGAACTCACCGAAGTTCTTCATGTACATTTTACACTTGTTTACATCCGCTACGGTGGCAAAAGCACCCAGTACGATGTCGGGGGAATCAATGTCCGCTACAGCCTTGATGACATCGCTGAGCTTGCCCACGCCGGAGGGTTCGATCAGGATCCGGTCGGGGGCATATTCTGCGATCACCTTCTGAAGAGCTTTCGCAAAATCTCCCACCAGACTGCAGCAGATACAGCCGGAGTTCATTTCGGTGATGTTTACTCCCGCATCCTGCAGAAAACCGCCATCGATGCCGATGTCACCGAATTCATTTTCGATCAGTACCAGCTTTTCACCGCTATAGGCTTCTGCGATCAGCTTTTTGATCAGAGTGGTTTTACCGGCACCCAGAAAACCGGAAAATATATCAATTCTTGTCATAAAAAACTCCTTGTCCGATGACCGGCACGGGAGTCAGAAGAGCCTGACAGCCGCCGGTGTTCATCATGTGAAACGTATCTTATCGGGTTTCATTATACATCAAACCGGCAGGATTTGTCAAGGGAAAGCGGGAAGTCCGCATGGTGCATTCCCGACAAATCGAAGGGCAGATACACGAAATTTCTATTGACATCCCTCAAAGGGGAAAGTATAATGTAATCAGTAAAAAGACCAGGAGGTACAGTATGCAGAAAATCAGAATTGCCCAGATCGGTACAGGTCATCCCCATTCCACAGGAGCTGCGGAGACGATCCTGAAAAATCCCGAAATGGAATGTGTCGGCTTTGCCAAGGTAACACCGGACTATATTCATCCGGAACACCGGTACTATCTGGATCCCGGTCAGCCGTACACAAGAATGCGGGAATACACAGTGGAAGAGCTCCTGGACATGGAAGGGCTGGATGCAGTAGCCATTGAATGCGAGGAAGAAAAGTCCACGGAATATGCGCAGATGTTTGCAGACAGAGGTGTGCACATTTTTCTGGACAAGCCCGGTACCCACGGCATCGCTTCCTTTGACAGACTGGCGGAAACCTGTCGTGAGAAGAATCTGGTACTGAAGCAGGCATATATGTACCGCTACAATCCGCTGGTACAGAAAGCCATGGAGATCGTGAAATCCGGTGCGCTGGGAGAAATTTACGCTGTGGAAGGACAGATGAGCCTGTATTATCCGGAATCCATGTGCCGCTGGATTGGTAAGCACAAGGGCGGCATGATGTATTATCTGGGTTGTCACATGGTGGATCTTGTTCTGCAGTTTATGGGCTCTCTGCCTGAGGAGATCCTGCCCATGAATGCTTCCACCGGACAGTACGGCTGTGAGAGTGAGAATTACGGCTTCGCTGTGCTGAAGTATCCGAAAGGTGTTTCCTTTGTAAAAACCACCTGCGATGAGACAAACGGATTTAACCGTCGTCAACTGGTGGTCTGTGGAACAAAGGGTACCATTGAGATCAAGCCCATGGAAATCCCCTGTGCAGGCGGACTTCTGAAAGCGGCAGGCAGCTTTACGGTGAACGGCAAAACAGAACAGGTGGAAGCCGAACCGTTCGACCGGTACGCTGCTATGATGCAGGATTTTGTAAACCATGTACTGGGACGAAACGAAAATCCCTGCGGCTATGATTACGAAAAAGCACTGTTCAGAGCGGTGATGACAGCCTGCGGATGGAAGGAATGACAGAACAGATGAAACAGAAAAGAATCGAAGATTACGGAATCAGAATCGGCAGAATGCCACGGGGCGAACGGAATAAAATCACGGATGTGCCGGGGGTGAGCGTTGGACACAGTACCATCCGGGACGAAAAGCACAACACCGGCGTTACCGTGATTCTGCCTACGGAAAGAAATATTTTTCAGGAGAAACTGGTAGGAGCAGCCTTCGTCCACAACGGGTTCGGAAAGACAGCCGGTACGGTACAGGTGGAGGAGCTCGGTACGCTGGAAACACCCATTGCCCTGACCAATACCCTGAACGTAGGTCTGGTGGCGGATGGGATCGTACAGTACATGATCGACCGGTGTGCCGCAGACGGTGTGCCGATCGCCAGTGTGAATCCAGTGGTGGGGGAATGCAATGATGCTGCGCTGAACACCATTGCAGACCGTCCAGTGACCGCCGACCATGTCCGTGAAGCCATAGATTCGGCTGAGACAGATTTTGCGGAGGGCAGTGTGGGGGCAGGCGCCGGTACTCAGTGCTACGGACTGAAAGGCGGTATCGGTTCCGCTTCCCGGATCATAGAACTGGATGGTAGACCCTATACAGTGGGGATACTGGTACAGTCCAATTACGGTGCAACGAATGATCTGACCATAGACGGGAACCCGGTGGGGAAAAAGATCAGTAAATGGATCAAAGAACAGGAATGCGACAAAGGTTCCATCATTGTGGTGCTGGCAACGGATATTCCCCTGACCGCCAGACAGCTGAAACGGGTGATCCGCCGCTGTTCTGTGGGGATCGCCAGAGTGGGTTCCTATATCGGACACGGCAGCGGGGAAGTGTTTATCGGTTTTTCCACCGCCAACGTGATCGGTTCGACCCAGAGCGACATTATGCAGATTTCCTGTGTCCGGGAAGATAAGCTGAATCTGCTGTTCCGTGCCGCTGGAGAAGCCACGGAGGAAGCCATCCTGAATTCCATGGTCTGTGCTGAGGAAACAAAAGCCCTGGACGGCAGAATGATCCGCAGTCTGAAGGATTTTCTGGAAGAAACGGAATAAATCGAAATAAACACAAAAAGTCCTTATCCGAAAAAATCAGGTAAGGACTTTCCTGTTATACGGAAAGTGTTTCTGTTTTGGAATTGACAGAAAACGGTACTTATGATACAATGAAATCACCAACACAGAAAGGAATACGCATATGGAAATGCAGGTCATCAATATAGAAAGCCGCCGTGAAGTGTTCTGGGACGATTATCTGATCGATACGGAAATGACGACTGCAGTACACAGACTGATTCCGCCGGTGGAACGGGAATGCTGCTTTGTCTTCGATCAGGAAGAAGAAAATTTTTCGGTCAGCTATCCCAACATCATTCAGGATGAATACGGATACAGAATGTACTACCTCTCTTTCAACCCGAATGCCGGTGGAAACGGTAAAATCCGTATGCGGGTGATCGAGAGTGCGGATGGTATCCACTGGACCCGTCCGATGCTGAATCTGTTTCCTGCAGAGGGAACCGGCAGCAGCAATGTGGTAGTGGACGATATGGATGACAGCTCTCTGTGTGTCTTCCTGGATACAAACCCGGTCTGCCCTCCGGAAGAAAAATACAAAGCACTGAGTCTTGTTTTTCTGGATCGTGCTGCGGATCGCAGATCTCTCTGGAGCTATACCTCACCGGACGGTTACCATTTCCAAAAGAACCGTATGGTTACCGATCAGGGGCGCTTTGATACCCTGAATGCCACATTCTATTCCCATGTGGACGGACTGTACCATATGTTTTGCCGGAATCTTCATTCGGATGGTGCCGGCGGGATCGTACGAGATGTGCGTATGATGACTTCCCCGGATTTTGTGAACTGGTCGGCTCCGGTACAGCTGGAATACGATGATGGTATGGATTTCCAGATATATACCAACAATATTATGCAGTATCCCCGGGCACCCCATATGTATGTAGGTATGCCTTCCCGCTATGTGGAACGGAAAGCATGGACGAAAAATGACGATCAGTTCGGCAGTGCGGAAGTCAAAAAACGGGCGGCAAAGGATATTGAACCCCGCTGTGCTCTGGCTGTAACGGACATGATGTTTATCTGCAGCCGTGACGGTCAGCATTTCCACCGGTATCAGGACGCCTATATGACGCCGGGTCTGGAGACTGAGGACAACTGGATCTACGGTGACTGCTTCAGCTCCTATCCACTGACCGATACCGGCAGTACCTATTCTTTCTTTATGAATAAGAATGAAATGACGGGGAACTGTCCCAATTATCTGTACCGCTATGAACTGCGCAAGGATGGATTTGCCTGCATGACAGCGGAATGTGGTGAAAAACTGCTGGTAACCAAGCCTTTCTGCTTCACCGGCAGCACACTCCATCTGAATGTGGCCACCTCTGCTTTCGGTTCTGTGTATGTGGAAGTGCTGGATGCTGAAGGAAACTGCCTGTCCGGGAAAAGCATGGAGGTTTATGGGGACTCACTGGACAGAATCGTTTATTTCGAAGATGAAAGCGATTTTTCCGCATATGCCGGACGGCCTGTACGCCTGCGTTTCCGGATGACGGAAGCAAAGTTGTATTCCATGTATTTCGACGAAACCTGACAGATACAAAGAAAACTCCAATGCCTCGGCAAAGGAGTTTTTTGTATGCTCAGATTTCGCAGATTTCCAGACGTACCGCAAAGGTATCCGTTTTCTGTTTTGCATTGGCAGTGAGGGTGATCCGTCCCCAGCCGCCTTCATCCTCAAAATTCTTGTTGGCATTCTCAGCAGTATTGTGCAGGCTCTTTTCATTCCGGGGATGGTTTACGCCGTTGAGGGAGAACTCGTTGTCTTTGCCGCCGATGAACTCGATGGTGCAGTCGGCGGGTTCCAGGACGGTACAGATCAGTCTGCCGCCGCCGTTTTCAATGACAAACTGTCTGTCACCTGTCATCTTCGGCTCGGTCTGGCAGTGCAGATGGAACTGTTTGATATACTCTTCATTTTTTGCGGTCAGCTCGTCACGGACGGTGAATACCCCATGCGCACCGGCTTTCGGTTCAAACCGCATGGAGCGCACATAACTGTCGCAGGTCTCTCTGTACGGTACGGTCAGATCTCCTGTGATTTCCACAAGATCTTCCGATTCCGTATGGGAAAGCACCACGCCCCGCCGGTAATCCCGTTCCATGGCTGCCAGATCCGGTACTTCGTAAGCGGCATTCAGGATCAGCTGCCCGCCGTCGTACACCGCATCCGGTCTGCCCCAGAAGGGAATGGTACTGCCGATTTTCGCCGGATCCGATACGGTGATGCAGTTGTGGGCGTAGGTGCGGTTCAGGTAGTTATAGTGATGCTCACAGCCGAACCAGTCATAGTACCCACTGTCGGAAGCCAGAATGCCTTTGTGATAGATTTCAAAATGCCCGCAGTCGTAGTGATCATGTGCGGTGGAGAACCGTTCTCCTACCTTCATAATCAGCAGGGTTTCTCCGTCATTGTACAGCGTGATGCCTGCCGGTGTACCGAAAAAGCGGGCTTTGGGCATGGTTTCGTCCTCTTCTACAGGTGTAAACCGGTTGAACACCAGAAAAGCCGTGGGAGAAAGCATTCCTTCGCTGAAAGAACCGTCGGTGTAATAGTCCCTGCCGTATTTGTCCGGCACCAGGAACAGCTCATGATAATGGCTGAAATAGTGATTGCGGTAGATCGCTCTGCCGGTCAGTGCGCCGGCATAGAACATGGGTACCGTGGCGGGAGAACGGTTGGTGTAGCTGTTTTTGCCCTTGCTTTCGTTGAAGTCATCGGCAATGCGCATATATTCCCCGTCCGGTCGGAGCAGGTAGAACAGGGATTCGCATACGTTTTCCAGATTTTCATCAAAAACCTTTTCGCCGCTCATGGCTTCAAAGAGAAGTTGACACCATGCCGCAAAGCAGTACCGATACCCGCCGTAGGCAGGTCCCTGAAGCTGGTAACGGGCTTTGTAGAAGACTTCGTAGGTGGGAACATATTCCTCGAAGATCCGACCGGCACAGAAATTGTACACATCCGGACGTTCATCATAAACCGCAATGGCAAAGCTCATGCAGTCCCGCATCAGCTGAGCCTCCGCCGCATGGGAACCGATGGGCGACTGTTTTGTGGGAGGATATCCCATCTCCAGTGTGGCGGACAGAATGGCTTCACAGTTTTCGATCATCTGCCGTTTCTGCTCTTCCGTCATCCAGGTATACAGCCAGTCATAGCAGATGGAGCAGGTATGGACAATGTGACCGCCGAACCGTGCCTTCATCAGCTTGTCACTGTTGGGATCGTAGCCGCCGGACAGCCGGAGTGCCGTTTCTATCAGTGCTTTCCCGTGGATTTCATCGTTATCCAGCAGGGCTTTCAGCGATTTTGCCTCCAACACGATGCATACCAGACTGTGATAGGTACCGGTGGTCAGCGGTTCTGCAAAGTCCGCAAAATCCATAGCACACAGCTTCTGCCACAGCGCATATTCTCGCTGACATTCCGGCAGTGTCATGTTGGTGCGGACTCTTTCAAAATCCTTCCGCCGGAGCATGACCCGGGGATGTTCGGCGGGCGGTGTAATTTTCGGCTGTTTATAGGGGGAAGTTATCATAATGCTCTCCTGTCATGATTTTTTCTCAA
This sequence comes from Clostridia bacterium, assembly GCA_017560565.1. Lineage (GTDB taxonomy): Bacteria > Bacillota > Clostridia > Oscillospirales > CAG-272 > UMGS1696. The sequence continues at coordinate 7,257 of JAFZET010000102.1, forward strand.
ACCAGTCCAAGTCGTTTGGCGGCATAGATGTATCCCATCATGCAGCTGGAATACCACTGGGAGCATTTTGTCGGCTCGCCTGTGATGGGATCGATCTCCTGTGCCAGCTTGATGGTGTCATAATGCTCAGTCCATGTTTCCAGCCATTTTTCGCAGACATATCGATAGTCGTCATGCCAGCCGTAAGCATCCATCCAGCGGGAACAGCGGAGTACAATGCCGCCCTGGGTGTAGTATCCCCAGCAGTTATAGCTTTTGTGGTTCTCACAGGAAGGATCGTTTACTGCCATGGACGGGAAGGGATAAGGCGTCCAGAATTCCTCCGGATTTTTGATGTGTTCTCTGTAAATCCGGTCGATGACAGCTTTATCCGATACGGGATCCAGTACCTTTTCCAGGAACAGATGGAAGATGGTGCTGGATCTGAATTTTCTCTGGTTTCCGTGCCGGTCTACATCGTAGAAGAAACCGTCTTCCTCGTTCCAGCAGTACCGGAACAGCTTCTCCTTTACCGCAGCGGCGGAGGCTTCCCATGCGTTGGCTTCTTCCGGTCTGACCAGGATCCGTGCCATTTCCGCCAGAGCTTTTTCATCTCCGTAGAAATTGCAGTTCATATCCACTGCCAGAATGGGCGTGATCCCGTCGTCCGGCGGCAGAACCCCTGCATTCTGGGTGACGCCGTCTTTTACATAGTTGCCGGGACAGGAGATTCCTTCCAGACGCCCGCTGTTGTCGTGTCCTGTGTCATAACCGCAGAACATTTCGATCAGCCCGCGGCTTGTGGTCATCCTGTATTTCCGGAGCCATGCGTCCCACTTTTTGCCGGATTCATATATTTTTGCAAGGAATGCTGTATTATTGTTCAGCCGGTATACTTCCAGAGCCAGGGTGAAGAACGATACGCATTCCTGGATCTGCCAGTAGCAGACAGCTGTTTTGCCGGAAGGATGCTTGCTGCCGTCCATGACTGCAAAGGGAAGCTGTCCCTCCTCTGTCTGCCGGTCGACAAACAGATTGATGGCGTTTTCCGCCAGATAGATATATGCCGGATCCAGGGAGGCCAGCAGAACGGAATCATAGGTGTGCTCCATCCAAAGCCCCGGATATTCGTTGGAAATCAGAAACAGCGGATCCTCCATATCCTTGAAGCAGGCGATATGGACATTTTTGATCCTTTCGTATGCGGCGCTATATATTTCCCGGATTTTTGTCAGATTTTTCATAAGCGGCTCCTTTATATGTATTGTTCCATGGTGAACCGAGCAAGGCGGATGTGCTGTCTGGCGACGGTATAGGACATGGCAAGACCGGTTTCGTCAAAATACTGGATGAAGGGGTAGAAACAGCTGGAATGCATTTTCGCCTGCATGACGATCCTGCTGTCTGCCAGATTTTCCGTATTGATTTTCAGAATACCGATATGCTCCCGGTCAATGGGGGCATGGAAGAGATACAGCTGTCCGCCGAACAGGATGAAATCGGAACGGGACTGACAGTCTTCCACCAGAACAGGTGTTTCCCATGTATCCGTTTCCAGATCATACACCGTGAGAAAACCGTATTTTGTGGTGTCATGCTGTCTGACAAAGTAGTAGCATTTGTTATCCAGCACATACACAGCGTTTTCCCATTTGGAAAGATTGGGGAAAGACGGCTGGGAAACGTATTCCCACGTGATAAAATCCCGGCTCTTTATGAGCATATTGCAGTCTCCGCTGTAGGCACCGGTGTAATAATACGTCACACCGTTCTCCACCCGGGAAGTGAATTTCTGCATGATGCCGATATCGCTGTACATCTGCTTGCATCCGATGCCGTTTTCCGCAAGACCGGACAGAATCCCGGTGGTGCTGAAATCGTTGACCACATTCCCTACCTGCAGCCGATTTACGCCGATCTCTCCCAGTGTACGGGTGGAAAGGCAGAAAGGACGGTACAGCCGGTAGTAAGTGTCTCCCACTTTGGCAGTCCAGAGAATATACAGGGTATCCGCATCCTTCCGTGCCATGATGGTATCATAGACCAGATTCACCCTTTCGCCGGAGCAGATGTCGCCCACGGTCTGGATATCCAGAAATGTTATATGTTCAGGAGTATCCACCGGACAGTATACAAGCCGGGCAGTCTGGTGCTCCGGATTTTCTGCGGCGTTCTGTGTGTTGGCATAGTAAGTCATGTAGATGATGCCGTCGATCACCATAAAGGTGGAAACGTGTACCATTTTGTCGGTCAGACGGTTTTCAAAATCGGCGATGAAGCGCTCTTCCATTTCTGCTGCAAAAGCCCGTCCCCGTGCAAGTGCTGATTCGGAGGCATCGGCAGCATGGATTACCGCCGCGGGAGACTGAATCTCCTGTCCCTCGATACGGAGATACGGTTTTTCTGTTATATGATCCGGTGAAAAGATACTGTTTTGCATGGGACATATCCTTTCTTTCATAAAAAATTCTTGTGTAGCCATTCCATTATAACACAGTCTTCCGGTGTTGGCAATGAAAAAACGGAAGAAAACTGTGGATTTCCGCTGAAAACAGGTATGTGACATACGAAAAGTTCTTGGAAAACAGACAGAAGCCTATTGACATCTTCGGCGGATGCGGTATAATGAAACCGGAAACTGTATGTACACAGAGGAGGTACTTATGAAATATCTGCAGCAGGCAGATCCTTTCCACGGCAACGGTACCATTGATCTGCCGGCACCGGAGGGGATTGCGGCATCCTGGCATTTTATCAAGGGGCTTACTGGCAACACCCATCCCGGGGCTGTCCTCCCTTTCGGGAAATATTCTGTGTGTCCGTATACCGGCGGGTATCCCACAGGGTATGGGATCAATAAAATCAACAGCGGTGAACCCATCGGAAAACTGATGGAGGAAATGCGGTTCTTCGGCTTTTCCCATTTTCATCACAGCGGAACCGGGGCAGTCGGGATTTACTATAACTATGCCATTGTGACCCCTTCCGTGGACGGTGAGAAGCAGGGGTATACGCCTGTGGGGGAAACGGCTTCTCCGGGGTATTACAGTGTCCGGCTGGCGGAGCCTGATATTTTCTGTGAACTGACCGTGTCGCCTGCGGGGGCATATCACCGTTACACCTTCCCGGAAGGTGGGGGGCAGATTGCTGTAGATTTCACCAACGACGGATTGTACGGGCCGCCCATGCGGGGTACGGCAGAGGATCTGCAGATCACCCGGGTGTCGGATACGGAACTCCGGGCTGCTGTAACACTGCGGAATGTGCGGTTTGCCTTTGTCTGCCGTTTCACAGGCGGCGGTGCTCTGGATGAAAACGGTGTGTACCATATAAAGGATGCCGGTACGGTTCTGCTGACGGTTTCTGCCGGAACGACCTCCATGGAAGATACCCTGCGGGAAGCGGATCTGTGCGAGCCGGATTTTGACAGCGCACGGAAGGCAGCGGAAGTGCAGTGGGAAGAAGCACTGGGGCGGATTGCGGTGGAGGATACGGAGGATGAAACGGAACGGAAGCTGTTCTACTCCAATCTGTATCATACTCTGATCAAACCCTGCGACTGGGGAGCGGGCGGTTTCCTCTGGGAGGGTGCTCCTTTTGTGGTGGATTTTACAACCCTGTGGGATATCTACAAAACTACACTGCCCCTGATCTTTACCCTGTATCCTGCGGTATCGGCACATATTGCTGACACATACGATAAGCTGGGACAGGTGCTGGGGAAGCTCCCGCACTGTTTCATTCTGACCACCAACACCAATATCGAGGCCAAGCAGGCGCGGCTCAATGCGGAACATATGTTGTACGATGCCTGGATCCGCGGCGTTCCGGCAGACTGGGACAGTATTTTCCGGCAGATTAAAAAGGATATATACCGTCCGGACTTCCGGGATTTCACAGAAGCCGGCGAATGTCCTAAAACCACCCATACGCTGGACATGGCGGAAGGCTGTCATGCGGTGGCGGAACTGGCAGAAAAACTGGGGTATACGGAAGATGCGGCGGTGCTGTACGGACTGTCCGGGCATTGGAAAAACGCTTTCGATCCGGAAACCGGTCTTCTGCGGGAAAACAGCGACTATTACGAAGGCAATCACTGGAACTATTCCTTCCGTCCTCTTCGGCACATGGAGGAGCGTATTGCCATGGCTGGGGGAAGCGCAGGATTTGAAGCACTGCTGGATCGTTTCTTTGGCTTTACAGCTCCGGAGGATGTATCGGGGCGGTTTGAAGGTTTCAACAACGAAACGGATATGGAAACACCATGGGCATACGCATACATCGGCAGGCATGACAAGCTGACGGAGATCCTGCAGGCGGCGGATCGGTATATGTTCCGTACCGGAGAGGGTTCCACCGGATGGGGCGGGATTCCCGGCAACAACGATTCCGGCGGTCTGTCCGGCTGTTATATCTGGAACTGTCTGGGTCTGTTCCCGGTCAGCGGACAGAATCTTATGCTGATAGGTTCTCCGAAATTTGCCCGTACCACACTGCAGCTGGCCAACGGAAAAAAACTGGTGATCCGGCGGGATGGTGGCAGCACGGCTCCGGTTTCCGCAGAATGGAACGGAATCCCCTGTGAATCCCTGCGGCTTACTGCATCCGATATGATGGAAGGCGGCGAACTTGTGATCCATACTGCATAAGCGATGGTATAAAACATAACAGAATAAAA
>JAFZET010000103.1 GCA_017560565.1 Clostridia bacterium
CGACCGGATACGGCAGATGGGCTACTCCTTCGGGGAGGAAGCCATAGACGCCACCTTTGCCCGGTTCAAGGAAATCGCAGACCGCAAAGCCGTCATCACAGACGACGACATCCGTGCCATTCTCAGTGAATATCTGGATTCCCTGGAGGGACGATACCGCCTTTCCACCTTCCAGATCCAGTCCGGCAACCACATCAAGGCCATGGCACTGGTAACACTGGCTGACAATCTCTCCCTGGTGCCGGGTGAAAACGATACCATCGTTCCGCAGCAGATCACCGAAGCCGCTCCCGGAGAAGGTCCTGTGGATGCGGCCTTCAACGCCATCGGACGGATCGCCGGTGCCGTGGATATGGAACTGAAAAGCTACGAGATCCGTGCCATTACGGAAGGTACAGACGCCCTGGGCGAAGCCATCGTCAAGATCCGGGCAGGTACTTCCCTGTTTACCGGCAGAGGTGTTTCCACGGATATTATCAAAGCCTCTATCAAAGCCTATCTGAACGCCATCAACAAATGGGACAGAGCCAGAGAGCAGAATGCTCCGGTTGATACTACATTATCTGATACTACAGTATGAAGATCGAAATCTACGATACCACCCTGCGGGACGGAAGTCAGGGCTGCAGTGTGGACTTTTCTCCCGAAGACAAGCTCACCGTTCTGCACACCCTGGACCGGCTGGGCGTAAGCTATATTGAAGTGGGCATGATGACCGACCGCACCTCCGCCGCCTTCTGCGAAAAGATCGCCGGAGAAAGACTGCAGACGGCTGTTCCCGTGATCTTCGGGCAGACCTGCCGTCCTGGAGAAGCCTGCCGGGACAATGCCGCACTCCGTGCCATGGCGGAATGTTCCCTCTCAGCCGTTACCATCTACGGAAAAAGCTGGCTGTATCAGGTGAACGAGGTTCTGCACACCACTGCGGAAGAAAATCTGCGGATGATCTGGGAAACGGTCCGGTTTCTCAAGTCCGCCGGGAAACAGGTCTTCTTTGACGCAGAGCATTTCTTTGACGGCTACAGTGACAATGCGGAATACGCCATGCGGGTGGTGGAGACTGCCTTCACCGCCGGTGCGGACAGAGTGATCCTGTGCGACACCAACGGCGGTATGCTGCCGGACACCATCGGTCTGGTAGTCAATGCCGTGACCTGCCAGTACGGCATCGGCAAGGTGGGGATCCACTGCCACAACGATCTGGGCATGGCGGTAGCCGGTTCGGTTTCAGCCGTACTCAGCGGTGCATCCCAGGTACAGGGTACCATTTCCGGTTTCGGGGAACGGTGCGGCAATGCCAATCTGAACACCCTGATCCCCGTACTTCAGCTGAAGCTGGGATTTGACTGCATCGGTCAGCGGCTGAAGGAACTGACCTCCTGTGCCAGAAGCATAAACGAAACAGCCAACCGTGCCTTCAACGAGAATGAACCCTTCGTGGGCGGATATGCCTTTACCCACAAAGCCGGCACCCACATTGACGGTGTGACCAAAGCCCCCCGCTCCTTCGAGCACATGGATCCTGCCGCCGTGGGAAACCGCCGGAATATCGTCATCAGCAGTCTCAGCGGCCGGGCAGCACTGGCGGACAAGATGCGTTCCTATCTGCCGCCGGAAGACCTGACCAAGGACTCCCCCCGCCTGCTGGAGCTTGCAAAAATCCTCAAGGAAAGAGAATCCCTGGGCTTTGACTACGAAGATGCCGCCGCCTCCCTTTCTCTCCTTATTGAAGAAGTGCTGAACCAGCGGAAGCGGTACTTTGAGCTGCTCCACTTCAAGGTTATGGTGGAGAACAGTGCCGTCCATACTCCCGAAGCCTGGGCAGCCGCAGAAGCCATGTCTGCCATTGCCACCATCAAGATTGCCGTTGGCAGCAGAGAAGAGCTGACTGCCGGGGAAGGAAACGGTCCCGTCAATGCTATGGACGAAGCACTGCGCCGGGCACTGGTACGGTTCTATCCCCAGATCTCCCAGATGCGGCTGACCGACTATAAGGTACGTGTGCTGACCTCCGGCGCCACTGCGTCTGTTGTACGGGTTCTCATCGAATCCACGGACGGTGTGGAGATCTGGCGTACTGTTGGGGTTTCTCCCGACATCATCACCGCCAGCTGGCAGGCCCTGCGGGATTCGGTGGAATATATGCTTTCCCGCCACCGGGACTGAACCGGCATCTGCAAGAAATTTATCCCCTTTTGGAGAAAAGAATGAAAACCATTTGTGTACTTTTCGGCGGACGCTCCTCGGAATACGATGTTTCCCTGTCCTCCGCCTATGCCGTACTGTCCAATATTGACCGTTCTTCCTACGATCTGCTCTGTATCGGCATCACCCGGGAAGGACGCTGGTACCGGTTTGACGGAGATCCTGAAGCCATCCGCTCCGGTCACTGGTGCGACCACCCCGAAACCCTGCCCGCCGTTTCCCTGGATCTGACAAACGGTGCCATCCGCTGTACATCTCCTGATGGCGCGGTTACAGAAACGGTCTGCAACGCAGTGTTCCCCGTTCTGCACGGCAAATACGGTGAAGACGGTACGGTACAGGGGCTGTTTGCCGTTGCCGGGATTCCAGTAGTAGGCTGCGGCTGTACCTCCAGCGGCGTCTGCATGGACAAAGCTTTCACCAAATCTATCGTTGCCAACGATACCGGTATCCGACAGGCTAAAGCCGTGATCGCCCGCACAGAAGACGCACTTGCCATGGACGCACTGCGTGAAAAATGTGAGAAAGCCCTCGGGTATCCCATGTTCGTCAAGCCCAGTGCCGCAGGTTCTTCCGTGGGCGTGAGCAAGGTCAAGACGGCAGATCAGTTCGGAGATGCCGTTCTGAAAGCACTGGCGGAAGACAGCAAGGTGCTGATCGAAGAAGCCATAGTGGGCAGAGAGATCGAAGTGGCTGTATTTGAGGATCACGGGGAAATCTTTGCCGCAGAAGCCGCCGAAATCGACATGGGCAGCAGTGAATTCTACGACTACGAAACCAAATACATCAGCGATGTATCCGGCTACTATCTGCCCGCCCGGATCACACCGGAACAGATGGCGGAAGTTCAGGCACACGCCAAAACCATTTTCCGTGCCCTGGACTGCAAGGTGTTCTCCCGTGTGGACTTTTTCATCACCGATACCGGTTTTGTGTTCAATGAGATCAACACCATCCCCGGCTTCACGCCCATTTCCATGTATCCCAAGATGATGATCCACAGCGGCATGACTTATGCACAGCTCATCGACCGGATGCTGGCGGCTGCCTTTGCTTAAAACAGACACTTTCCGTCTGCCCTCCCCGGATGGCGGGCGGTACATAATAAGGAGACAACCTATGGAACTTTTTCAGAATGCCAGGTATATCTGGTGTGCCGGACTGGAAGACACACCCAACTGCTATGTAAACTGCTATGAAACCCTGACCGCCCTTCCCGGCAGAACCTACAAGCTGTACATCACCGCCCACACGGACTATTCCCTCTGGATCGGCGAAAAGCTGGTGACATTCGGTCAGTTTGCCGATTATCCGGATCAGGTGAAGATCTATGATGAAGTGGACATTACTGCCGCTCTTGCCGATGGGGAAAACAGGCTGACCATCACCGGTTACGGGCAGAGACTGGACAGCTCCACCCAGCGCGGGGAGATCTCCGGCATCCTGTATGTGATCACCGAAGACGGCAGGGATGTGTGTCATTCCTCCGAAGACACCTGTATTGCCCCCCATCCGTATTTCGTAAGCGGCGAAATGGAACGGGTTTCCGGTCAGCTGGGATACACCTTCCAGTATGACAGCACACGTGAAGCACCTGCCTGCGGCAAAGCCGTTGTTACCGCTGTTCTTCCTGCGCTTTCTCCCCGTCCCATCGAAAAGCTGGTACTGAAGGACGCCTGCCCCATGCGGCTGGTTGCTCACGGATGCTTCAACGAAGGCAAGCCCAACGATTCTCTGGGTAAGAGAGTGCAGTTTGCCACCTTGTCCTTCGGGGAACGCACCATTCCCAACTGGGAAAATGGTCTGGCGCTGATAAAGAAGGACGGATTTGACGGTACATACGCCGTAGTGGACATCGGCAGAGAAGAAGCGGGGCTGCTGTCCCTGGATGTGGAAGTGGACGAAGACACCGAACTGCTCATCGGCTGGGGCGAGCATCTGGACGATATGCGGGTGCGCTCCTTTGTGGGCGGCCGTAACTTCGCCTGCCGTGTGGTGGCAAAGAAAGGTCGGTTTACATTTGTAAATCCTCATCGCCGTCTGGGCGGTCGGTATCTGGAAATCCACGCCTACGGGAACGTAAAAATTCACAGACTGACCCTCTGTCCCACAGATTATCCCACCACGGATGACGTGAACTTCCGCTGTGCCGACCATCTGCACAACGAGATCTATGAAACCTGCAAACGCACCCTGCTCATGTGTATGCATGAGCATTACGAAGACTGCCCGTGGCGTGAACAGGCACTGTACACCATGGACTCCCGAAACCAGATGCTCTGCGGCTACTATACTTTCAAGGAAACCGCATTCCCCAAGGCTTCTCTCCGCCTGATCGCTCAGTCCATCCGGGACGATAACTTCCTGGAACTGTGTTCTCCCGCCAGAGTCGCCATCACCATCCCCTGCTTCTGTGCCGTTTATCTGGTACAGCTGTGGGAATACGTACTCTTCTCCGGTGACACCGAATTTGCCAGAGAAATGCTGCCGGTATGCGAAAAAGTCTGCAGCGCCTTCATGGCACGGACTGCTGAAAACGGTCTGATTCCCATGCTGCAGGAAAGAGAGTACTGGAACTTCTACGAATGGCAGGATGGTCTGGCAAACGGCATCGGCGTGGCGGAAGACAATCTGACCTACGACCTGCCTCTGAACGCCTTTGTTTCCATGGCATACCAGAGCATGAGCAAGATCCTCACCGCTCTTGGCATGGACGGCAGCCTGTATTCCAATGCCGCTGCAAAGATGAACGAAACCTGCCACAAGGCATACTATAACGAAGACGCCGGCTGGTACTATACCAAAATCAACTGTGCTACCGGTGAAAGAACCCATCTGGCACAGCTGACCCAATCTCTGGCTGTCTGCGCCGGTATGTGTCCCGCTGACGCACTGGACAAGGTTCTGGAAAATCTGGCTTACAACACGGATATGCTGGAAGTCACACTGTCCCACAGCGTATTCCGCTACGATGCCCTGCTGATGCAGCCGGAAAAGTACGGTCGGTTTGTATTTAACCACATCGCAGGTCAGTTCGGCTATATGCTGAAGGAAAACGCCACTACCTTCTGGGAAACCATGGAAGCCGGTCGTGACTTCGGTTTCGCCGGAAGCCTGTGCCATGCCTGGTCTGCTATTCCCTCCTACCTGTACTTCCGTTATATCATTGGTTTGTATCCCGATGCCCCCGGTCACATGGGCGAAAAGAAGCCTCTGCCCATCACCCAGACCGGTATTTACGAAGTAGAAACGGATTTTTAAGTTATGATTCTCTTAAAATCTATTCATAGCACCGAAAGATGCTTCTTTGACGAAGATATTCATACCAAGGCTCCCATGACCGACATGACGGTGCTTCGTGGGGAACAGTGCAGCTTCCAGTTTGCCTGCACCGCTGACACCGCTCCCGGCTGGGGCAATGCATATCCGGTGCGCTGGACACTGGACTGTGCCCTTCCCTGGACGCTGTCTTCGGTGGAGCTGATGCCCAACAGAGAACCCATTTTCCAGTGGAAGCTGGGGGAACCGTATCTGCGTACCACCCCCGGTCTGTATCCGGATCTGCTGCGGAAGCTGTCTCCGGACAAGCCGTATCAGGTTCCCTACGGTGGTCTGACCTCCCTGTTCTGTGTGCTGGAAATTCCGGAAGACGCAAAACCCGGTATGTATCCGGTAACGCTGACCCTGTTTCAGAACGAAAATACAGTTGCCCAGTCTACAGTACAGATCACGGTACTGCCTGCCGTTCTGCCGAAACAGACCCTGACCGTGACCCAGTGGTTCCACTGTGACTGTCTGGCCAGCCTGTATGAAGTGGAAGTCTTCTCTGAAGAGCACTGGCAGATCATCGAGAATTACGTCCGCACAGCCGTAAAGACCGGTACCAACACCATCACCACCCCCGTTTTCACCCCGCCTATGGACACGGAAGCCGGACATGAGCGTCCCACCGTGCAGCTGGTGGATATGCGGCTGGATAAGGACGGCTGGCATTTCGGCTTTGACAAGCTGGAACGGTGGGTGGCAATGTGCCGCCGGTGCGGTGCGGAATACTTTGAAGTTTCCCACCTGTTCTACGCCCGCTGTGATCTGATCGTACCCAAGGTTATGGCCACTGTGGTGGAAGAAGACGGTACGGAAGTATACAGGCGTGTTTTCCCCTGGAATACGGATCCCCGCAGCGATGCATACCGCACCTTCATCCGTGCGTTCCTGACAGCCTTCATTGAAAAGATGAAATCTCTTGACGGTGCGGACAAACAGTGCCTCTACCATATCTCCGACGAACCCTATCTGAATCGGATCGACATCTACCGTGCGCTGCTGGACGAAGTGAAAGACCTGATCGCCCCCTATCGCCGGATCGATGCCATTTCCGATGTGGAGTATTATACAGAAGGACTGGTTACGGTACCTGTTCCGGAAACTATGTCCATCGAGCCTTTCCTGAAAGAAAACATCCCGGAGCTATGGACTTACTACTGCTGTGACACCACAGAAGGCACCTCCAACCGGTTCTTCTCCATGTCCGGCGACCGGATCCGTGTGCTCGGTGCCCAGCTCTGGCGGTACAACATCAAAGGCTTCCTGCACTGGGGATTCAATTTCTGGTATTCCAACGGTTCCAGAGAAGTGGTCAACCCTTACTACATCACAGAGGGCAACTATTTCGGACCTGCAGGGGATGCGTTCCTCGTATATCCCGGTAAAAAGGGGCTCCCGGCGGAAAGCGTCCGTCTCCACTATTTTGCCGAATCCCTGCAGGATGTGCGTGCCCTGCAGCTTGCGGAACAGCTGTGCGGCAGAGATGCCGTATTGGCTCTGGTGGACAGTGAAGGACCGCTGACCTTCCGTACCTATCCCGAAGGACCTCATTTTTGTCATGAACTCCGGCAGAAAGTCAACGAACTGATCGCTGCCAAACTGTAAACCATCAACAACAAGGAGACTACACCATGCCTGTATTTCTGAAAGCCATTCCTGGTTATGAAAAGTGTTTCATGGATCAGTGTTTCGATGAAAAACCGATCCTGACTGCCGATACCGTTCTGCGGGGAGAAGAATACCATTTTGAAGTGGCTTACACCACCACCGAAACCGGTCACGATCCCAAATGCCAGCTGATTCTGGATTCTGACGGCGGTCTGCCCTTCACCATCCAGACTGTGGAACAGGTTCCTGTCCGTGTGCCCTGCTACCACAACCGGAACGATGACCATTATCTCCGCAAAGAACCCGGTCTGTATCCCGACCTGCTGGTACCCATCGAAAACGGCGCCAGAATTTTTGCGGTACATAAGGAACTGCGTGCTCTGTTTGTAACCGTAAAGGTTCCGGAAAATGCCGCCCCCGGGGAATACAAAATCAACATCCGGTTCAAGACCAACGAAGGTGCTGTCCATGTGGAGACCTCCGTGACCCTGCGTGTCATCGCCGCCACCCTGCCTGAACAGGATCTGAAAGTGACCAAGTGGTTCCACTCCGACTGTATCGCCTCTTACTACGAGCTGGAAATCTTCTCTGAAAAGCACTGGAGCTACATCGAAAACTACATCCGTACCGCTGTGGAAAACGGCTGTAATATGATCCTCACCCCCATCTTCACCCCGCCGCTGGATACCGCTGTGGGCGGCGAAAGACCCACTGTGCAGCTGGTGGATGTGGAAAAGACCGAATGCGGCTGCTGGAAGTTCGGTTTCGACCGGCTGGAACGCTGGGTAGAAATGTGCAACCGCTGCGGCATGAAGTTCTTTGAAGTTTCCCATCTGTTCACCCAGTGGGGGGCAGGACACGCTCCCAAGATCATGGCAAAGGTAAACGGTAAGCTGGAAAAGGTATTCGGCTGGGAAACCGATTCCCTGTCTCCCGAATACACCGCTTTCCTGCGGGCGTTCCTGAAAGCGTTCCTGAATAAGATGAAGTCTCTGGCCGGTGCGGACAAGCGCTGCATCTTCCACATTTCCGATGAACCGGCTCTGGATCACCTGGAAGCCTATAAAGCCGCCAAGGCATCCATCGCCGATCTGCTGGAAGGCTATACCATCATCGATGCGCTGTCCAATTTTGAATTCTACAAAACCGGCGCACTGACCACGCCCATCCCCGCCAACGACCACATCACACCTTTCCTGGAAGCCAACATTGACGGTCTGTGGACTTACTACTGCTGCGGTCAGACTACGGATGTTTCCAACCAGTTCATCGCCATGTCCATGAACCGCACCCGCATGATCGGTACCCAGATGTGGAAATATAATATTGCCGGTTTCCTGCAGTGGGGCTATAACTTCTGGTTCTCCCAGGGTTCTGTGGAAGAGATCAACCCCTACTACATCACGGACGGTCAGTACTTCGTTCCCGCAGGAGATGCGTATGTGGTATACCCCGGTCCCAAGGGGCAGCCCTACACTTCCCTGCACCTGAAGGCATTCGTGGACGCCGTAATGGACAACCGGATGCTGAAGCTGGCAGAAGCTCTCTGCGGCAAGGAAGCGGTTCTGGCTGCTGTAGAAGAAGGCATCGAACCCATCACCTTTGCCAAGTATCCTCACTGTGACTGCTACCTGCCCGGTGTAAGAGCTAAGATCCACGCTATGATTGAGGCAGCACTGAACGCATAAGATTTTTCCAAAACGAAAAGGACATACGAGACTGTACGTAACAGCCGTATGTCCTTTTTTCATGTTAAACGTCCCGGTTATGTCAATCAAAGCATTCATTATACTGATAAAGTACGGCGGCGGGATGTGGGCATCCCGCCCTACGATGCAAACCATAACTTTACCACTATCCATCCGCACCCAACCAATGCCGAGCTTAATCGTTCCCCCCGGTATTCGACTACATCGAAACCGAAAACCCAAACAAAGCGAAGCGCCGCCGCTTATTTCTCCCCTCCGCTGTAAAAAAGAGAGACCCCACCGAAGCAGGATCTCTCTGTTAAACATATTCAGACTGCAGAATTACAGACCTCTGGGAATGTAATGGGTGTGCAGCAGTTCGTGAGCCTTGTGGCTGTTGGGTTCGCCCAGGAATTCTTCGTAAACCTTCTTAACGATCGGGTTTTCGTGAGACTTTCTGTAGCCCAGCAGCTTAGCGTCAGCGTTGTACAGGATGGAAGCACGAACCTTTCTCAGGTCGATGTTGTTGCGGACAACAGCAGGCTGGATAGGCTGACCACCACCGTTTACACAACCGCCGGGACAAGCCATGATTTCGATGAACTGAACGTTGTAAGTACCGTCCTGAACACCCTTCAGCAGCTTGGCAGCATTGGCAGTGCCGGAAGCAACAGCTACGTTAACAGTCATGTCACCGATCTTGTAGGAAGCGAACTTAATACCTTCGGTACCGCGAACTTCTTCAAAGTCGATCTTTTCCAGGGGCTTGCCTTCCAGAACTTCAGCAGCGGTACGCAGAGCAGCTTCCATTACACCACCGGTAGCACCGAAGATTGCGCCTGCACCGGAACCGATGTCGATGGGAGAATCGAAGTCAGCGTCTTCCAGAGCCTTGAAGTCGATACCGGCCTGTTCGATCATGCGACCCAGTTCACGGGTGGTAACAGCGATATCTACGTTCTGCAGACCATCGTTGGACTGACCGTCACGGCCTACTTCAAACTTCTTAGCAGTGCAGGGGATGGCGGATACGAATACGATATCCTTGGGATCCAGACCCAGCTTTTCTGCGAAGTAAGACTTGTACATAGCACCGAACATCTGCTGAGGAGACTTGCAGGAAGACAGATTTTCGATCATGTCCGGGAAGTAGTGTTCGCAGTACTTAACCCATCCGGGAGAGCAGGAGGTGATCAGAGGCAGAGCACCGCCGTTCTTAACACGGTTGATGAATTCATAGCCTTCTTCCATGATGGTCAGGTCGGCGGTGAAGTTCATGTCGTATACACCGTCAAAGCCCAGAGCCTTCAGTGCAGCAACCATCTTGCCCTGTGCGTCGGTACCGGGTTCATAGCCGAAGCATTCGCCGATAGCGGTACGTACAGAGGGAGCGCAGCAGATAGCAACGTGCTTGGTGGGATCGTTGATGGCATCCAGGATCTTCTGGGTGTCGTCCTTTTCGTACAGAGCGCCAACGGGGCAGGCAACGATACACTGACCGCAGTTGATGCAGGAGGTGTCAGCCAGAACCTTTTCAAAGGAAGGAGCGATTTCTGTGTCGTAACCACGGTTGGTAGCACCGATGGCACCGATGCCCTGCAGCTTGTTACAAGCAGCTACGCAGCGGCGGCAAAGGATACACTTGTTGTTGTCACGCAGAATGGAGGGAGAAGAGAGGTCCAGAGGCTTCTTTTCTTCCTTTTCGGTGTAGCAGAAACGATCTTCGTCTACCTTGTATTCCTGAGCCAGCTTCTGCAGTTCGCAGGTGGTGGAACGGATACAGGTCAGACACTTCTTTTCGTGGGCGGACAGAACCAGCTCCAGGTTGGTCTTTCTGGCAGCACGGATCTTCTGGGTGTTGGTCTGGATTTCCATACCGTCAGCCACAGGATATACACAGGCTGCAACCATGCCGCGGGCACCGGTAACTTCTACCAGGCACAGACGGCAGGCACCGATTTCGTTGATATCCTTCAGGTAGCAAAGGGTGGGGATATCGATGTTGGCATACTTGCAGGCTTCCAGAACGGTAATGCCGGCAGGTACGGAATAATCCACACCATTGATCTTCACGTTAATCATGTTCATAATGTGTATCCTTCCTTATTTCTTAGAGATAGCGCCGAACTTACACTTTTCGATACAAGCACCGCACTTCACGCACTTTGCAGTGTCGATAACATGGGGTTCCTTAACCTTACCGCTGATTGCGCCTGCGGGACAAACTCTGGCACACAGAGTACAGCCCTTACACTTGTCAGCGTCGATAACGTAAGACAGCAGCTTCTTGCACACGCCGGCGGGACATTTCTTGTCAACGATGTGAGCAACATATTCATCGCGGAAATACCGCAGAGTGGAGATAACGGGGTTGGGAGCAGTCTGACCCAGACCACACAGAGATGCGCTCTTGATGTAGTTGGCCAGTTCTTCCAGCTTGTCCAGGTCTTCCATTTCACCGTTACCGTCGGTGATCTTGTTCAGGATTTCCAGCAGACGAACGGTACCAACACGGCAGGGAGTACACTTACCGCAGGATTCGTCAACGGTGAATTCCAGGAAGAACTTGGCGATGTCAACCATACAGGAGTCTTCGTCCATAACGATCAGACCGCCGGAACCCATCATGGAACCGATCTTGATCAGGTTGTCATAGTCGATGGGAGTGTCGATCAGAGAAGCGGGGATACAACCGCCGGAAGGACCACCGGTCTGAGCAGCCTTGAAGTGCTTGCCATTGGGAATGCCGCCGCCGATTTCTTCAACAACTTCACGCAGGGTGGTACCCATGGGGATTTCAACCAGACCAGTGTTCTTGATCTTGCCGCCCAGAGCGAATACCTTGGTACCCTTGGAAGTTTCGGTACCCATGGAGGTGAACCATTCAGCGCCATTCATGATGATCTGCGCAATGTTGGCGTAGGTTTCCACGTTGTTAACGATGGTGGGCTGACCCCACAGACCCTTAACAGCCGGGAAAGGAGGACGAACACGGGGTTCACCGCGGTTGCCTTCGATAGAAGTCAGCAGAGCAGTTTCTTCACCGCAAACGAACGCACCTGCGCCCAGACGGATGTGAATGTCAAAGTTGAAGCCGGTACCAAAGATATCCTTGCCCAGCAGACCGTATTCTCTTGCCTGTTCCAGAGCGATGTTCAGACGCTTAACAGCGATGGGATATTCTGCACGAACGTATACCCAGCCTTCGTCAGCACCGATTGCATAGCCGGCGATAGCCATAGCTTCGATCAGAGCATGGGGGTCACCTTCCAGAACGGAACGGTCCATGAATGCACCCGGGTCACCTTCGTCGGCGTTACATACAACGTACTTCTTGTCAGAAACGGAAGCACGAGCGAACTGCCACTTTCTGCCTGTGGGGAATCCTCCGCCTCCACGACCGCGGAGACCGGAAGCGGAAATGATATCGATAACCTGTTCGGGGGTCATTTCCTTCAGAACCTTAGCGAGAGCGAAG
>JAFZET010000104.1 GCA_017560565.1 Clostridia bacterium
CAGCTTCGAGAAATGCTGGAAACTCCGTGACGGCAAGTGGTGGATGTACAAGCGTGCTACCCACGACGAAGCCTTCTCCGAACTGTTCATCTGCGAACTCGGTCGTGCTCTCGGCATGAATATGGCGACCTACGAACGCGGCGACGGCTGTGTGAAATCCCTCGACTTCACGGACGGTGCATCGGTCAATTTTGAACCGGCGTCCGCATTTATGGGGGATAATGAAGAATATCCCGATGTAGTCAAAGCTCTGCAGAATCTCTGCCCCGATGCCATCCCCGACTATATCCGCCTGCTGTTCATGGATACGCTCTGTGCCAATCCCGACCGGCATACAAACAATTTCGGACTTCTCAGGGATACCGTAAGTGGTGCGTATATCGGACTTGCACCAAACTATGACAACAACATGGCTCTGATTTCCCGCGGATATCCCTCAAAACCGAGTCCCAACGACCTGCTGATCGTACTGCTGAATGACCTTCTGGATGAATACCCCGAATACCGTGTGTATCTCCCCGAAGTGACGGAAGAAATCGTGTGCGATACCATAGCAAAAGTTGGTATGCGGGTACGGATGCAGGATGTGGTTGATCTGGTAATGGGGCGTTATCGGCTGATTGAACGATAAGAATTGAATATTGAATCCTCACAATTCTGTGGGGATTTTTTGCAGCCGGAAATCATTGCGAAATGAATATTCACTTTCGCTGAATGAATAAAGTGAACGAATTGAATCAATTCTATGATTTTTACACCAATATTCAGTGAAAATTCGCAGGATGAGAAGATGAACTGTTCTAATCACTCCAGCCGGAAAAACCAAAATCCTCTCCCGCTGGTCATTCCCCGGGAACAAATCCCCGCAGCTGTAATCCAGAACCACATCCCGTTTGCCGATGCAGCCCTGTTCGCCAGACGTTCCAGAACGCTGTAGGTTGTGGGTTCGTAGGGATGATGGAACCGGTCGGCGTGCGAGTCGTCCCGTCCGGTGGTTTTGATCTGCAGGAGCTTGTCCCATGCGGTTTCGGTTTTTGTTATTTTGTGCCTCTATGGTTTATTGATTCCTGAACGTATCAGGTGTCGATTTTATTCAGAATATGGATGTTTTTGTTCCGATAGACCAAATCTTCTCTTTCCGTAAATCCGATGCTTTCCCAGAATCCGTTCCCAAGCTCGTTTGTCTTAAAGGCAACCAACGCCGCCTTGTTGATTCCCTCGGCCTCCAGAGCGGACATTGCAGAGTCCACAAGTTTTCTCGCAATTCCCTGATTCCGATACTCGGGCAGAACCGCCGTATGATAGATATATCCTCTTCTGCCGTCATGCCCCGCCATGATAACGCCGACGATTCTGCCGCCGCACTCCGCAACATAGCTGGTCGTGGGATTGCGCTTCAAAAATTTTTCGATTCCTTCCCGGCTGTCATCGAATGCGTTCAGTCCCATTCCGGGTGTGTGAATCCACAAATCATATACGGCATCATAATCGCCGACTGTCATTATTCTTGGATTTACCATGAACAATACTCCTTCATCAAACTGGAATTTCTCATATCCTGCTATCTCAATTCTTTGGCATACAGACGGTCGGTATCCCCGCCGTAATTCACAATATCTTTCACATATCTGTAACCGTACTTCTCGTACAAGCCGACGTGTTCCGAGGGAATATACGTTTTGTCAAACCCCAGATCCCCGGCATACGAATTGGCAAAATCAATGAGCTTTCCGCTGATTCTGTGCCCCCGGTATTCCTCGGAAACAAACAGGGTTGAAATCCACGGATAAATCTCGGGCAGCGGATAATAATCCGATTTCATAATGGTTGCCATTCCGACAATGCATCCGTTTACCATTGCCGCGAATGGCGTTTCCCATTCTTCAAATTCCCAATTTCTGATCATACGAACCGTATGCTCTTTTACCTCCTCCCAGGAGAAGTTTTCAACAAATTCGAGCAAAGCCGCCGCTGTTTCTGTGCCTTTGTCAACCTTTTTGATCGTTACGAATACATTGGTTTCTGCCATCACAATCACCTCGTCAAATTGAAATTCACCGTTCCAAACGAACCAGATATTCCGTTGTATCTTCTTCGAGCTTTTTATCCGCTGTCACATGAAAACCGTGCCGCTCATAAAAGCGAATCGCACGGATATTCTTTTCCAATGCCCACAATGTGTCTGCATTCCTCTTCTGAACGGCAAATTCCAGAAGATCAGAACCAATGGAGTTTCCCTGAAGCACAGGTTCTACAAAGAGTTTCTTGATCTCATTGCCATCTATCTGAATAACACCTTTGACGGCACCATCATCGTAAACAAACATACTGCTGACAATGCTTTCGTACTGCTTCATAAGATTTGGCACCTGCAGTTCATTGAAGTAATAATAATCATTGCGGAATATCGGGTAGAAGTTCAGTCTGTAATTGAAAATTATGATTTCTGCAATCCTTGACAAATCGACGGATGCCGCCTGTCTTATGTGTTCCATGATCTCACCTGCGATTTTAAGTTGCTGTTGTTTTTTCATGATTTTTCTTTTTAGTCCATTTCTTCAAGATGGAATTCTTTCTGCAGCATAAAATAACGCTTTCTTCCGCGTGCTCTGCTGTTAGACAGAATCTCTTCTATTTGACGTGAATATGTAATCTCCCTTTTCAACATATCCACAAAGG
>JAFZET010000105.1 GCA_017560565.1 Clostridia bacterium
GGAAAGCGGAAACAGAATGTAGCTCCCAAGCCGAAGGGAAGAACGTCCGGTGCGTACTATGGAAAACCGAGATCATTAGACCCCTTCCGTGACTGCTGCGTAAAGGCATAAGGCTTGATGGAGCCTGAGGGGCGTCAAATGCGGCGCAATTTGAGTGGTACCGCGGACTATACGAATCTTGTAAGTTCGTCTCAAAGAAACCTTATTACCACAGGAAATTCTTTGGGAGGAGCTTTTTTGTTGTAAAAACCCCTTTTCAAAGAACCACAGGAAAGGAACACGATATGAAGACACAAATCACCGGCCTGGAGTTCAAGATCCAGGAAATGGCAGCCCGTATTCGGGAACTGCGTGAAATTGAAGGGTACACCACTGCCGAAATGGCGGCAAAGACCGGTGTGGCGGAAGCGGAATACATCGCCTGTGAAGCGGGTCTGGACGACCTGAACTTTGCGTTCATTTACCGCTGCGCACTGGCACTGGGCGTTGACGTAACCGATATTATTGAAGGGAAATCTCCCACTCTGGCAGGCTATACCGTGACCCGGAAGGGCGAAGGACAGGAGATCAACCACGCTCACGGCATGACCTACTACAACATGGCACCTACCTTCAGGAACCGTATCTCCGAGCCTCTGTATGTGGAAATGGAATACGATGAAGAAGCCACCAGACAGGATATCGAAATGACCACCCACGAAGGGCAGGAATTCGATATCGTCATCGAAGGCACGCTGAAAATCCAGATCGGGGAGCACCGGGAAATCCTCCATGCCGGAGACACCATCTACTACGACTCCTCCATCCCCCACGGCATGATCGCAGTGGACGGCAGAAGCTGTATCTTCTACGCCATCGTTCTGAATCCCTCCGGCGCACCTGTGGAAGAATTCTCCATCCCCGGTGCCGAAAAGATCCAGGCTCCCAAGCGTCTGGGCGAACCTAAGGCAGAACGGATCTACCGCCGGTTCATCACCGTTGCCAAGGACGAAAACGGTACGCCCACCGACATCCAGTTCCGGAACACCGACAAGTTCAACTTTGCCTTTGACCTGGTGGACGCCATGGGGAAGGAAAAGCCGGATACCCTGGCCATGCAGTACGTGGGCGACGACATGAGCGAACGCCGCTTCACCTTCCACGACATCATGCACGGCTCCGCCAGATGCGCCAACTACTTCACGGCTCTGGGCATCAAGAAGGGCGATCGGGTCATGCTGGTGCTCAAGCGGCACTGGCAGTACTGGCTGGCTATGATCGGTCTCAACAAGATCGGCGCCATCGCCATCCCCGCCACCAACCAGCTGCTGGTGCACGACTTTGCCTACCGGTTTGAAGCCGCCGGTGTTTCCGCCATTCTGTGTACCGCAGACGGCGACACTGCCGCACAGGCGGACAAGGCACTGGAAGACTACGGCAAGCCTATGATCCGGATCCTGGTCAACGGCGGCACTGCCGGAGAAGACAGCCCTGTTCAGAGAGAAGGCTGGCACGACTTCAACGCCGAATACAGCCTGTACAGCAGCCATTTCGACAGACGGGAAGACTCCCCCTGCGGTGATGATCCCCTGCTGGCGTTCTTCACCTCCGGTACCACCGGCTATCCCAAGATAGCACTGCACAACCACAAGTATCCTCTGGGGCACTTCCACACCGCCAAGTACTGGCACTGCGTGGATCCGGACGGTCTGCACTACACCATCTCCGACACCGGCTGGGCCAAGTCCATGTGGGGCAAGCTGTACGGTCAGTGGCTCTGCGAAGCGGCTACCTTCGTGTATGATATGGATCGGTTCGATCCTGCAAAGATCCTGCCCATGTTCGGCAAGTACCATATCACTACCTTCTGCGCACCGCCCACCATGTATCGTATGCTGATCAAGGACGACCTGTCCGGCTACGATTTCTCCAGTCTGGAGCACGCCACCACCGCAGGCGAAGCCCTGAACCCGGAAGTGTTCAAGCAGTTTGAAACCGCCACAGGTCTGCAGATCATGGAAGGCTTCGGTCAGTCCGAAACCACCTGCATGATCGGCAATCTGGCAGGCGCATCCCACAAGATCGGTTCCATGGGCAAGCCCTGTCCCATCTACGACATTCACCTGCTGGATGCGGACGGCAAGGACGTGGACGACGGTGAAAACGGCGAAATCTGTATCCGTGTGGCAGACGGCGCACCCTGCGGTCTGTTCATGGGCTACTACCGTGACGAAGAAAAGACCGCCGAATGCTGGCATGACGGCTATTATCACACCGGTGACCTGGCATGGCGGGATGAAGACGGTTTCCTGTGGTATGTAGGTCGTGCGGACGACGTGATCAAGTCCTCCGGCTACCGTATCGGGCCTTTCGAAATCGAAAACGTGATCATGGAACTGCCCTATGTTCTGGAATGCGGCGTTTCTGCGGCTCCGGATGAAGTCAGAGGTCAGGTGGTCAAGGCATCCATCGTGCTGACCAAGGGCACCGAACCCACAGAAGAGCTGAAGAAGGAAATCCAGAACTACGTCAAGAAGAACACCGCTCCCTACAAGTACCCCAGAATCGTGGTATTCCGGGACGAGCTTCCCAAGACTGTATCCGGGAAGATCATGAGAAACAAGCTGTAAAACGAATATTCCCAACCAAATCAAAAGCTGCCGCCGGACAGGAGCGATCCCATCCATGCGGCAGTTTTCTGTATGTTCAGTTTTTCTTTTCCAGAATCAGTACAAAGTCGTGATCCGTTATGCCAAGACCTGTTTCGGCGGCGGGATCGATTTCCGTCATCTGCCGGGTGTCCAGATCGTACAGGCGGGCACGGTATGCCGGGTCGATGCCGGAGAGAACCACGGGCACCGGTGCGGGCAGACGAAGCGAGAAGGTTTCCGCATCCGGATAGTCCTTGTGCATTACGGGACAGAGGGTTGTGTTCCGCAGGTATACCAAACGGAGGGCACCGTTGTCTGCAGAGAATGCCTTCTGCTGATACCCGGCGATGGGAGAAACATAGGGCGTGAAGGCGGTAAAATCCGCTTTGGTCACTTCCATGAGGGAACGACCGCCGGTAAGAGAGAAGCGGACGGGGATCCCCGTTTCCATACTCCACTGCTGCACATCCATCAGTCTCTGGTAATAGTCGCTTTCCGACTTGATGCAGAACCGGTGCCCCTTGTCCGTAGCGGCGGCATCCGGACACCAGCGATATTCCGGATATACGCATTCTTCGGCACCGTTTTCCCACAGGGATTCAAACCATGCCTGTGCCTGTGCGATATTGATCTCGAAAACGGTATCCTTTTCCAGTGCATATCCGTCCAGCAGGCGCATAATTTCCTGCACAGCGTGGTACTGTCCGTAGCCTCTGGCCTGCCAGGAAATGCATCCGCCGGCACCGGAGAGCATAGTCATCCATGCTGTATCACGGCTCAGCAGAGGCAGGGCCTTTACATGACGGGGGTCTTTGGAATACCGGACAGGAATCGCCTGCCATTCGCCCATGATGGTGGGAACAGAAGCATTGGTATACTGCAGCACCATATCAGTCACTGCTGCGTAATCAATACCGGGACGGGAACCGCAGATGTCGGGATAGTTGTGGAAAGAGAAGAAATCCGGACCGATCTCACGGCACCAGTGAATGGTATCGTGCCCCAGAATGCTGACCCCGGGATTGCTGATGCACACAGGCATTTCGGGCCATACCCGGCGGATGTGATCCACCATGTCCCGGTGCCAGTCCAGATAAGCGGGAGTGTCTTCCCACCGGAAGGTGTTCGCAGGATCCGCATGGGGGCTTGCCCAGCCGGATTCGTTGAACAGTTCCAGTGCATACAGCCCCGGCAGCTCCTTCAGCAGGGGCAGGATCTCATCCAGAAACCGGTGACAGCAGTCTCTGACATCGGGATCGGAGAAAAAGTCACTGTAGGAAACAATATCGTCCGGGTTGTCCAGGAAACGGCGCTGGCTGGGTGCGGCATCGGCGATATCTTTCTTATCCCAGAGCCGTCTGCCCCAGTAGGTACGGGTGTCTCTCTGGCAGTAGAAACTGCATTCCGGTTCCGTGAACAGGCAGAGCTGCAGCTTGATGCCGAATTCTTCAGCGTCTTCCATGTATGCTTTGATGGTGTTCAGCAGAGCTTTGTTCACCTTGCCGCCGATGTCCAGCCCTTCCCAGGCGGATCCGCCGCTGTCGCCTCTGGGGAACATCCGGATGGCCGTACAGCCGTCTTCTTCTGCCAGAAACCGGAAGAATTTCTTCCACACGCTGCGGGGGGCATTCTGGAATTCGATCAGGCCGCTGCCGTGCTGGGAGCCTCTCACTTCTTCATTCACATATTCGCCACGGAAATAGCATCCGAACATCCCCAGGGGCACGTACCGGCTGCCGTCATCGTTATAAAAATAACCGTTTTTCCACTGCATACTGGTTCTCCTTGTGTGTTGTTTTTTCTGCCTTTTATTATACCGTCTGCCGGTCCGGCTGTCAACTGTCTTGGGAAAATGGCGGGGGATTTCCTGCTCTTTTCGCCCCGCAGCCCACCGGTCGGGAGCCCCGGCAGAGAAACACGGCTCCCACGGGGGTATCGTGCTCTTTCCGTACTATTCCGGCATACTTTTC
Organism: Clostridia bacterium; assembly: GCA_017560565.1. GTDB lineage: Bacteria > Bacillota > Clostridia > Oscillospirales > CAG-272 > UMGS1696. The sequence goes on from JAFZET010000105.1 coordinate 4,601, forward strand.
CGCCGTATTTTGGAGAAAAGGTGCATTGACGAACCCATGACGGTATGGTATACTGTAAAGAACGACTTGTAATATCCTTTTATTAAATTCAGTTAAATAAAATCAAGGAGAAAGACTATGAACGCCAAGAAACTGGTCAGCCTGCTGCTGCTGAGCGCTATGCTGACCTCCATGACAGCCTGCGGCAACACCACAGAAGTGGAAACCGCACCTACCGTGGCTGCTGAAACCGAAACCGAGACCGAAACCGAAAAGAGATGGCTGGACGATGTACCGGAAATGGATCTGGAAGGCACCACCATCCGCTTCATTCTGGAAGACGGCAGCAACGATAACCTGACCGAACGGTCTCTGGTTGCCGAAGAAGATGCAGATGACGTTATCAGCGCCGCCGTATACAACCGGAACCTGAGCATCTGTGAACGCCTGAACGTGAACCTCGAAGCGGAAACCGTAGTGGTTCCCAACGCCGGTGAAAAGGTTCGTTCTGCTGTAATCGCCGGGGAAGACGCCTATGATGTTGTAGGTCTGTATCAGTACTACAGCGGCCATCTGGCTCCCGACGGCATCATGCTGGACCTGAACACTCTGCCTCATAACAATTTCGAAAGAGAATACTGGGGCGGCAAGTACATGAACAGTATGGCATACAAGGGCATCCTGTTCTGGGCCACCGGGGATATCGCCCTGCGTTACACCGGCGGTGTGTACTGTACCTTCGTGAATGCGGATATGGCTCTGGACGTACTGCCCGAAGTGGACTTCTATGACATGGTTCTGGAAGGCAACTGGACCCTGGATACCTTCAACGAACTGTCCGAACTGGCATACTCCGACCTGAACGGTGACGGCAAGGCAGATGCGGAAGACCGTTTCGGCAGCAGCATGTCCATGGAAGACCCCATCGACGGTATGGCTATCGCCTCCATGGTTCGCTGGTCTGAACTGGCAGAAGACGGCACTCCTTATATTACCCTGGACAACGAACGTACCTACGAATTCTATGATAAAATGTACAAGCTGGTCTGTGAAAACCCCGGCTTCTGGAAGGCCAACAGCGACGATAACAAGACTGTAATGACCATGTTCGCCAACGGCAACGTAATGATGACCGTAAACAAGCTGTTCCAGTCCGGTATCTACCTGCGTGAAATGGACCAGAAGTTCTACATCCTGCCCGCTCCCAAGCTGAACACAGAACAGGCACACTACAACACCATCCTGCACGACAGCTGTACACTGTTCGGTCTGCCCAAGACCAACAGCCAGCCGGAAGCCACCAGTGCTGTTCTGGAAGCACTGGCTGCCGAAAGCTATAAGGTTGTATCTCCCGCTTACTATGAAGTGGCTCTGAAGGCCAAGTATACCCGTGACGCCGAATCTGCCCAGATGATCGACCTGATCCGTGAAAACATCACCGCAGACTTTGCGTTCCAGTACTCCAACTATCTGAACAACATCGCACACATCTTCCGTACCCAGCTCAACAGCAAGCAGCAGCAGCTGGCTTCCTATGTGGCCAAGCAGGTAAGCGGCTGGGACAAGAAGCTGGGCACCCTGCTGGAAAAGCTGGAAGAAAACGCCCTCCAGTAATCCCATACTGTATATCACCAACGGCTCCGGAACACATCCGGGGCTGTTTTTTTTCCTGAGGCACACAGTATGCGGCTTTGTGTCCGTTTTGCCCCAAACCCGGCCGGATTTACGCAGTATTTGGTAGAAAAGGTATATTGACGTTCAACAGGGCAGTATGGTATACTATCAGTAATATCCTAAAAATCATATGTTAAGGAGAATACCCCCATGAACACCAAGAGATTCCTCTGCGCACTGCTGGCGGCTCTTATGGTTGCGCCTCTGGCATCCTGCGGCAATGCGGCGGAAAGCACTGCCGATGAAACCGCAGACACCACTGCTGTGGAAACCGAAAAGGAAACCACCGAAGAAGAAGCCCGTCTGGCTACCCCCGATGATCTGCCCGAAGCAGACTACGAAGGTTCCGACTTTACCGTTCTGTGCTACGGTCACACCAGCTGGCTGATGGACAGAGAAGAGCTGAACGGTGACGTAGTAAACGACGCCATCTACAACCGGAACCGCAATGTGGGCGAACGGTTCAACACCAACATCATTTATGATGTTGCCGGAGACTATGGTACCGCTTCCTCTACTGTGAGAAACGCCGTTGCTGCCGGGGACGACTACTATCAGCTGGCTGCCTATCACTTCATCCAGATGGGTGCTGACCTGCTGACCAACGTATTCATGAACCTGAACGACGTTCCCTACATCAACTTTGAAAAGCCCTGGTGGAACGACACCACCGTAAACGACATGACCTACAAGGGTGTAACCTTCATCGGTGTAGGCTACATTGGTCTGTCCAACGTAAACAGTGCATACTGCCTGTTCTACAACAAGGGTCTGGCGGAAGAATACAGCCTGCCGGATGTATATCAGGTTGTAAACGAAGGCAAGTGGACCAAGGATAAGATGAAGGAATACGCCGAAGTGGTTCACCAGGACGTAAACGGTGACGGTATCAAGGACACCGGCGACCGCTACGGTATGGCATTCGACCTGAACGGTGCCTGCGACCAGTTCCTGTGGTTCTTCGGCAAGAAGATCTACACCTCTCAGGAAGACGGCACCTACAAGGATACCTATTACGATGAAAAGCTGGTTGACCTGGTAAACTGGCTGTATGACTTCTCCTTCAACGGCAACCACACCTACACCGAAGCCTCCTGGGGCGTTGCATATCCCATGTTCAGCCAGGGCAACACTCTGATGGTTGTACAGGGCATCGGCGGCGGTCTGTCCTACAGAGATCTGGATCTGGACTATGCCATCATTCCCGCACCCAAGTGGGACGAAACCCAGGAAAAGTACATCACCGTCAGCGACGGCTCCTCTGAAGCTGTAGCCGTTGTGACCACTGTACAGGATGTGGAAAGAGCCGGTATCATTGCCGAAGCGCTGTCCGCAGAAGGCTGGAAGACCATGCTGCCCGCATTCTACGACACCGCTCTGAAGTACAAGGGTACCCGTGACGAAGAATCCGTAAAGATCCTGGACATGATCGTTGAAAACGTAATCTTCGACTTCGGTTACGTATTCGGCGGTACTTCCTCCTCCACCGGTGCCGGTTTCTGGATCCACAAGATCTTCCAGACCGGTTCTCCCGATATCACTTCTTTCTACGAAAGCAGACGGCAGGCCTTTGAAGACAACCTGAATAAGGTTATCGTGGCTTACGAAGATTATCTGGAAAACAACTGATTACTTCCCCAAACACATACAGCCCCGACCGGATCCATGGTCAGGGCTGTTTTTGTATGTTCAGACGGTTCAGAAAGCGGAACCCATGTCTTCAAACTGCCGCATCCGACCGCCGGGGAGACGGTACATGATGCTGAATTTTGCGGAATCGGTGGTCTGGGCGTACTTCAGGATCAGCACATTCTCGCCTTTGGCAAAATGCACACCGGCACGGAGGTTTTCGCAGGTCCACCATGCACCTGCCTGCAGTGCGGGGAACCCTCTCGTGGAGTCGATCACCAGCCTGCCGTTGAGCCATACCTTGCAGGGGGCAGTGCGTCCCACCACCAGCTCCACATCTCTTTCTTCGGGGCAGGTGACGATCCGGCGCATATAGCCAACGTGAGGGCCTTCAAAGGGCTGAATGGCGGCGGTATCGAACAGATCTTCCTCCGGCTGCACCATCACGGGAACCGTCCAGGCAGTGCCGTCATCGGGAATTTCGGTAAAGGGTTCGGTTTCGTCCACAAAGGCAGTATTTATATCGGCAATGTGGCTCAGGTGGTATTCTCTGACCAGATCCGAGCCGTTTTCACCCGGTTCCGGCTTGAGATAGGCGCCATATCCGGCTTCCGGCGGCACATCCGTCAGATCCCGGATGTTGGCAAGGAACGGACCGTAATGCGCCCAGACTTCCGCACCCACGATGCCGAAAGTGTCTTCGATCACGCCGAAGATCCCGCAGGCACGGATGGCAAAGATGTTTTTCTGGCACAGTACCCGCTGTCCCGGCAGAAGCCCAATGGTCAGGGGAAGGGTCAGTTCTTTGTCGATCCGCACGGAGAAGCAGTGAGGCGTGACATACAGCCCTTCTTTGGCAAGATACCCTTTAGCCAGTTCTACGGTCAGTTCTGCATTCATGGGCGAGCCGGTGTTGTTCTTCACGGTCAGGGTCACATGGGCTTCTTCCCCCGCCTTTACCACAGGTGCGCCCTCATAGGATACGGAGAAGGTCAGGGCAGGAGCATTGTTTGCCGTGGGAATACCCTTCACCAGCGGAGCATCGGTGATCTTCGTGTCGGACTTTTTCACCCGCAGCATGGTCAGACCTGCAGCGCATACGTCCTTCGCCAGATCGTAAACGGAACCGTCCCGGCGCTTGGTCAGCACTTCGATCTTCAGACCGGTATCCTCCAGTCCCAGCTCTCCGGTGATCTTCTTTCCGCCGAAGATGGTGCCGGCAATGGAAGCGGCGGAGGCACAAATGCAGTCGGTATCGTACCCGCAGGCCAGACCCAGCCGGACGATCTCCCGGAAGTCGTAGCCGCCGTACAGAAGGGTCAGCAGAATGAACGCCATGTTCTGATACAGGTTGGTGCAGTCCGCATGACCGAAGTTTTTCAGGATCATGCCTCTGGTTTTCTTCCAGTCATACCCGGCTCTGTAGCATTCGCATGCCATCCGCAGTGCCTTGTCCAGCTTGGTACCGGAAGGAATTTTGGAAAGCCCGTACCGGATCAGTTCCCACAGGTCGTCTGTGAAGAAGGCTTCGGATTCCATGGCAGCAAGGAAAACTTCCGCATCAATAGAGTCTCTGCGATGATCCAGGGAGCCATCCATTTCGATGTAGGGCTTTGCCGCATCCACATCCCCAGGGAACAGGCACGCCCAGATCTCACTCCGGATGGGACAGCCCATGCCGTTTTCGTAGTAGCGGTTGTTATAGGTACCGGACAGGGGCGGATAGATCCCTCTGCCGTAGTTTTTCTTGAAGTAACCGTACTCCCCGGGACCGTAGGGGACTTTGTGATAAAAAGCGTCCGCCAGATCACGGGCTGTGATGTGAACTCCTTTTTCCTCCAGCACTTCCAGCCAGAGAATCTGCAGATCCAGATCATCGTTGGGCAGCACCTGATGGAGCAGATCCTCGCAGAGCGGATAGTCCAGCAGTTCCTTCCGTCCTTCCGCAGTACCGCCTGCCGTACCGCCGATGCATTTGCCCAGGAAGCAGCCCCAGACTTTGTCAAGGTAGGTTTCGTAGGTCAGTGTACGCATAATGTACCTCCGATGGGAATTTCTCTTTTGTCTGTATTATACCGTTTTCTCCATCGGATTGCAAGAGGGGCTATTCTTTTTCCGCTTCGATTTTTTAAGGACAAATCTTGCATCCGCTTCCGGATTGTGGTATGATGATAAAAACAAATGTAACCAATTCTTATTATCAATTCATAATTCTGAATTCAAAAAAGGAGCCGCCATGTATCCTGCTGTCACCAATGCCGTTATGCGGAAAGCCGATTTTGCCTGTATCGCCGCCGGAACCCCTGCCACGGAACTGATGTACCGTGCCGGGAAAGCCATTTTTGCCGCCTGTGACTGGTCGGGGGGAGAGACAGCCATCCTATGCGGCACGGGCAACAACGGTGGGGACGGGTATGTGCTGGCTCTGCTGCTGCACGGGGCGGGATATCCCTGCACCATCCTTCCGGCGGAGGAAAAGTGGTCAGCGGACGGGCTGTACTACTACGAAAAATGCCTTGCCGCCGGGATTGGCGTGCATCTGTGGGAGGAAAAGACCGATCTTTCCGGTTATACCCGTCTGGTGGACTGCCTGTTCGGTACGGGGTTCCACGGAACGCTTCCCCCCCTCTATGCTGCCATGATCCGTGCCGCCAACGACAGCGGTGTTCCCATCGTGGCGGTGGATATTCCCAGCGGTCTTCATGGGGATTCGGGTCTGGCGGCACCGGATGAAAATGGTACACCCCTGTGCATCCGTGCGGATATGACCATTTCCATCGGCACCCGGAAAGCAGGGCAGTATCTTGCCATGGCAAAGGATGTGTGCGGGCAGGTGGTAAACTGCGATATCGGCATCCCCATGACGGAACAGACGGCGTATGTCTGCGAGGACGGGGATTTTTGCGATATTCTCCCGAAAAGACAGCACCACAGCCACAAGGGAACCTACGGCTATGTGGCAGTGATGGGCGGCTGCCGGAACTACAGCGGTGCAGTAAAGCTGGCCAATCTGGCGGCGTCTTCCCTACGGAGCGGCTGCGGTGTGGTAAAGCTGCTGTGTGCTGACTCCGTTCTGCCTTCTGTAGCACCCTATCTGCTGGAAAGTACAGCCGTACCCCTGCCGGATGTAAACGGAGATATGGTGTTCGATCCGGATGCACTGGCGGGCGCACTGACCGGTACAGCCGCACTGGCGGTGGGCATGGGCTGGGGCAGCGGAGCGGACAACGAAAAAATCCTGACGTGGCTGTTGGAACATTACGACAAAGCCCTGATTCTGGATGCGGACGGACTCAACTGTCTCGGCAGAATGACAGAGGAAAAGCGGAAGAATCTTCTGAAACATACCCCGGCAAAGGTGATCCTGACGCCCCATCCCAAGGAATTCGAGCGGATCTCCGGCATTCCCATGGGACAGTGCGCCGCCGATCCCACCCGGTATGCCGTGGAATACGCAAAGGAAAACGGCGTGATCCTGCTGCTCAAAGGAACTGCCACTATCGTAACGGATGGTACGGAATGTTATATTGTGCCCAAAGGCTCTCCCGGTATGGCTACGGCGGGCAGCGGGGATGTGCTCTCCGGCGTGCTGGCGGGAATCGCAGGATACAATTCTGCTTCCGCAAAAATGACCGCCTGCGGTGCGTATCTCACAGGACTGGCAGGGGAGCTTGCGGCAGAGGAAGCGGGCGAAATCGGCATGATTGCTTCGGATACCGTACGTTGTCTGGCAAAGGCAGCGGCGCAGTTAAGTAAGAAATAAGGTGTAAGAGATAAGAAGTATACAGTCCGGAACGCAAGAGACTTGACAGTCCACACGATCTCTGCTACAATACAGATACTGAAAATCACACTACTCGGAGGTTCATCATGGCACAGAAATACGATGTTGCGGCCTTTATCTGGCCTGCTTATACGGGAGACGAGCCCAGAACCAGACCCTTCTGGCCGGAGGGCATGGGCGAATGGCAGAGCGTGAAGAACGCAAGGCCGAAGTTTGAAGGGCACCAGTGGCCCCGCAGACCCCTCTGGGGCTACGTGAACGAAGCGGATCCCTATGTAATGGAAATGGAGATCGAATGCGCAGCCCGTCATGGGGTCAACGTGTTCATCTACGACTGGTACTGGTACGATGACCGTCCGTTTCTGGAAAACTGCCTGAACGACGGGTATCTGAAAGCCGCCAACAACGATAAAGTCAAGTTCTACCTGATGTGGGCCAACCACGACGCCACCAACCTGTGGAACATCGAAACCGCAGACGATTACGGCAACACCGTGACCTGGAAGGGTTCTGTAGGCATGGAAACCTTCAAGAAGCTGGTGAAGCGCTGGATCGAAGAATATTTCTCCCATCCCTCCTACTACAAGGTAAACGGCTGCCCCATCTTCATGCTGTACGACCTGCGGAAGTTTGAAGAAGGCTTCGGCGGCAGAGAAGGCGCACTGGAAGCTGTGAACTATTTCCGTGATGAAGTAAAGAAAGCCGGCTATCCGGGTCTGCATCTCCAGCTGATCACCTGGGGCAACGGACCTCACGCCACCTTCAACTACAGAGGTATCGGCGGTACGGAAGAAAGCACCCCTCTCGCCGAATACCTGGGCTTTGACAGCATGACCTACTACCAGTGGGTA
>JAFZET010000106.1 GCA_017560565.1 Clostridia bacterium
CCTGGATTACCGCTGCCTGTTCACAGCTGCTGATATCGGCAACGCCAGACAGCTGGCGGATTTTGAACATGAATACGGCATCATTCCCTATCCCAAGTATGACAAGGAACAGGAGAACTACATCTCCATGGCGGACGGCGGACATCAGGCCCTGTCTCTGCCCATCACCACTGCTGACCCGGAATTCGTGGGTATCCTGACCGAAGCACTCTGTGCGGAAACCTACAAGCACGTACTGCCCGCTTTCTATGATGTATGTCTGAAGCAGCGGTACTCTTCCTCTAAGGAAGATGCGGAAATGATCGACCTGTGCGTGGCATCCCGTATGTTCGATTTCGGGTATGTATACGACAACTGGCAGGGCGTTGCCTTCCTTTTCCAGGATCAGATCGTGGCAAAGAAGAACGATATCACTTCCTATTACAAATCCAAGGAAAAATCCGCTCTGCGGTATTATGAAAAAGTGATCGAAAAATTTATGGAAGAATGATTCCATACGCAATATTTCCAGCATGCACAAGGGAGGACAAGATATGGCATCGTCAGCCAAGCGGATCGACATTGTAAACGGTCCCATGATCCCCAATATACTCCGGTTCAGCCTGCCCCTGATCGCCACCGGGATGCTTCAGCTGCTGTATAATGCAGCTGACAACATTGTGGTGGGACAGTTCGACGGGCAGACGGCACTGGCGGCTGTGGGTTCCACCGGGTCTCTGATCAATCTGATCCTGAATATCTGCATGGGTCTGGCGGTAGGTTCCAGTGTAGCGGTAGCACAGGACTACGGTGCGGGCAATAAAGAAGGCGTACAGCAGACTGTTCACACTTCCGTTCTGATCAGCATGATCGGCGGGATTCTTGTGGCGTTTGTCGGGTTCTTCTGCTCCGCAACCTTTCTGCGCTGGATGGGTTCGCCGGAAAATGTACTGCCCCTGTCCACCCTGTACCTGAAGATCTATTTTCTCGGCACGCCGGCGTCCATGGTGTATAACTTCTGTGCCTCCATGCTCCGGGCTATGGGGGACACCAAACGACCTCTGTATTTTCTGACCATCTCCGGCTTCATCAATGTGATTCTGAACCTGGTCTTCGTGATCTTTTTCCACATGGGTGTGGCCGGTGTGGCTCTGGCAACCATCATTTCCCAGTATGTTTCCATGGTCATGGTGCTGGTCTACATGAACCGCCTGGACGACTGCGGGAAACTGGATTTCCGTCAGCTGAAGATACATAAAAACAAGCTGATCCGGGTGGTGCAGGTAGGGCTTCCCGCCGGTCTGCAGGGCAGTGTGTTCTCCATTTCCAATGTAGTGATCCAGTCCTCCATCAACTCCTTCGGTTCCGTGGTCATGTCCGGCAGCACGGCAGCCGGTCAGCTGGAAGGGTTCGTGTATATCTCCATGAATGCCCTGTACCAGGCGGCTCTGACCTTTACCGGACAGAATGTGGGGGCCGGTAAGATCAAAAAGCTCCATCGGGTCATGCTGTCCTGTGCCGCCATCGTTACTGTCATCGGTCTTGTCATGGGGCTGGGGATCTATCTGTTCGGTGAGCCGCTGCTGGAAATTTACCTACCCATCACGGAAAACCCCGCAACAGAAGAAGCCATGCAGAAAAATCTGGAAAATCTGAAAGCCATCGAATACGGCATGACCAGACTGCAGTATGTACTGCTTCCCTATCTGCTCTGCGGTCTGATGGAGGTTATGGTCGGCTGTCAGAGAGGTATGGGGATGTCCGTTACACCCATGATCACCTCCATGTTGGGGGCCTGCGGGATCCGGATCTTCTGGATCTACACCTTCTTTACGTGGTACCGCTCCCTGCCTATGCTCTTTATCTCCTATCCCATCAGTTGGTTCATTACCACTGCTGTGCATACTCTGAATTATTTCCGGGCACACCGCAACACAAAGCGGCTGTACCTGAAAGAACACCCGGAAGCCAAAGAAAATCTGTAAATGCAAAGAGCCGGTCTATCCTGCAGCAGGATGTACCGGCTCTTTATAGATTCCATTTCTGTTTCAGCGTACATCAAAGGAGAACACACGCACCGTATCCGTCTCTTCGCTGTTCCAGGTGGTCAGCGGAATAAAGGATACTGCCCTGTAACTGCCGCCTGCGGGAATGTTCACGCACTGAAGCAGGTTACGTTCCGTTTCCGCCAGCACCACGGTTTCCCCGGATTCGGTCACACCGGTAACACGATATCCCTTCACCAGCGTTTTCGGCATACACATGGTGGGGCTTTCCGCTGTGCGGTTGGCACGCATGGAATGGCGTCTTTCACAGCTGTCACCGGGCAGCGTTTCTCTATCCAGATCTGAGTCAAAAGCAAAGTGGATATTTTCCAGCTTCACGGGAGCATCGAAAGTATAGGTCACAGCTTTGCCCAGAGGCAGAAGAACACTGTGGTCTTCTTCGCCGTAAGTATGGTTGTTCCGGTCAATACCGTTCCGCAGAATAGACAGATTTTCCGCCTCTCCGGTCAGTGCGGCATTCCGGCATACATCGGCGATACTGCGGGAGAACCGGGGCAGGAAACAGCCGTGTTCCATCAGCCGTTCTTGCAGCAGAGCCAGCTTTTCATCATACACCCCCTGAGGAGACAGGCTGAATTCTCTTGCCGTATTGGCAGCCTCCCCCACAGCCTCGCCCAGCAGAGCGCAGGTTGCCATAACACGGGCACTGCTCATGGCCGCATGGGTCATGGAGATATTCCGTCCGGCAAAGAACAGATTGGACACGTTCCGGGAATACAGGCTCCGGTAGGGAATTCCGTAGGGGGCGGGTGTTCTGCCCCACACATTGGGATTTCCCGCATGGTAGAATCCGTCCGGATGATGGTCGTCCAGAGGCCATCCGCCGAAAGCAACGGTATCCTCAAATTCGCCGCCGGAAAGCACATCGTTCTGGGTCATCAGATATGCGCCCATCATGCGGCGGGATTCCCGCTTGCCCGGCAGGAAACCGAGAAATTCCAGTTCCCAGTACGGACCGTCCGCCACTTCCCCGCTGTTCTTGATGTAGTCCACCATCCCGTAAGCCATAGCCACCAGCTCGTCCCGCAGTTCTTCCGTATCGCCGATGGAATCCCGGTTGCCGCCCAGCTCCATGTACCAGAAGTTTTCGGAGCTGTGTTCCATGTGGGGCTTCCGGAGCTTTATAACTTCGGGAGTCATTTTCATCGCCCATTCCGGCGGGATGTATTCTGTGATTCTGTCGGATTTGCGCAGCTGGATCAGACAGCTCATGCCCATGGTCTGCCGGTCTTCCGTTTCCTGAGAAGTTTTTTCACCGAATTCCGAGGCGGCTTCCCTGCCCACCCGGAAATCCGCACCGGTTATGGGAGCCAGAACACTGTCGCCGGAGAAGTCTGCGAAGTAATCCGCTCTCACCGTGTGCCACTTCTGCGTAGTCGTCTGCCAGCCGGTTACGGATACAATCTTCCCATCCTCCACAACAGCGTCACATACAGAGCAGTTGAGCAGCAGGGTGATGTTTTTCTCAAACCGTACCTTTTCGTACAGGATCCCGTCCCAGATGGAGTAGTTTTTGTCCGGATTCCGCCACAGGGACGCCAGCTGGATCTCCTCGATCAGACCGGTTTCTCTGTTGTTATGCCCGTCCGCACCGCAGACCCACATCCGGATCTCGGAAGATGCATTGCCGCCCAGAACGGGTCTGTCCTGGATCAGCGCAACTCTGGAACCGCCTCTGGCCGCCGCAATGGCTGCACACATCCCGGCAAGTCCGCCGCCTACCACACAAAAGTCCACTGTATGTTCAATTCTCTGAAATGCCATATTTCCCTCCCGTAATCTGCAGGTTGTATCTGTCTGTATTATAACGGTTTTCCGGTGAAAATGCAATCGTTTTCCGGTGATTCTGCGAAAAAAACTGCCCTGCCGTCAAAAAGATTTGACAAGGCGGGCTGACTGCGGTATAATCGTGTATATATCAAAAAGAAAAGAGATGCCTCATGAAGACATATAAAGCGGTCATTTTTGATCTGGACGGAACCCTTCTGAACACACTGGACGATCTGGCAGACGGCGTGAATATCGCTCTGCGGATGCACAATATGCCGGAGAAAACGCTGGATGAAGTACGTATGGCGGTGGGAAACGGTGTAGTAAAGCTGATAGAACGGGTTGTGCCCGGCAGTAAAGAAAACCCTGCCTTTGAAGCCTGCCTTGCCGATTTCCGCACGGAATATGCGAAGATCTCCCGGAACAAGACCTGTCCCTACGATGGAATCCCCACCCTGCTGGAACGGCTGGATGCCGCCGGGATCCATACTGCTGTGGTTTCCAACAAATTCCACGATGCTACAGTGGATCTGGTAAAAGAGTATTTCCCCCTCATTCCTTTTGCCGCCGGCGAAAGAGAATCTGCCGGAATCCGCAAAAAGCCCGCGCCGGATACGGTATTTCTTGCCCTGGATGCATTCGGTGTCAAAGCAGAAGAATGCGTCTACATCGGTGACTCGGATGTGGATATCGAAACAGCAAATAATGCGGGCATGGACTGTATCTCCGTGACCTGGGGCTTCCGGGACAGAGAATTTCTGACGGCTCACGGAGCTTCCGTCTTTGCGGACACACCTGCCCAGCTGACCGAAATGCTTCTGGGTTGATCCGGGGGCAGTCTCTCAGCCCATTGTATTATTTCAACCTGATAAGCATTTTCGTTCACAAATAAAGCCTCAATTATTCATCGTTATGTAAAATCTTTGTGGTATATTGAGTGCATAACTCAACCATCCGTTAAGGAGATTACTATGAAAAAACATCTGACTCTGCTGCTCTGTATCGCCATGCTGGCATCTTCCATGACCGCCTGCGGTGACAGCAGCACCACCGAAACCACCGCTGATACCAATGCGGCTGTGGAAACCGAAACCCAAGCAGAAACCGAAGCACCCAAAGCGGCTGACTCCCTGACCGTTACCGATTTCGGCGGTCGTGATTACCGCATGATCTCCACCGACCAGGACGGTCGTGCCGTGGATATCGTTGCGGAAGAACTGACCGGTGCCACCCTGAACGACCTGGTGTATAATCGGAATACCGCTGCTGCCGAACTGTACAACGTCAAGATGTCTGCTGAACGGAATGAGGACTATAATGCCATCAACAATACAGTCAAGAAGGACGCCCAGGCAGGCGACCTGTCTTATGACCTGTATCTGACCAACTACACCGCAAACTCTCTGGCATCCGGCGGCTTCCTGTACGACTTCTATCAGCTGCCCCATGTGGATCTGACCCAGCAGTGGTGGGACCAGAACGAAAAGGAAGACATGACCATCTACGGCAAGCTGTACATGGCCATCGGCGATATCTCCCCCACCGAACTGCTGACCTCCGAATGTATGCTGTTCAACAAGGTTCTCTTTGACGACAACGGCATGGATTATCCCTACGATGCCGCACTGAACGGCGAATGGACCATCGATATGCTGCTGGAGCTGGCGGACGGTCTGACCACTGACCTGAACGGTGACGGCGAAATCAAGGTGGAAGACGACCTGTTCTCCGTAACCTGCTGGGGTGACTATGCACAGACCCTGTTCTACGGCATGGGCGGCGACATGAGTTATGTGGCTGATGACGGTTCCGTGGTACTGGATATCAACGTGGAACAGTGTGCCAACATCTACGAAAAGGCTTATGCTTTGCTGAAGGGTACCAAGGCCAACTATGAATACAACGGCAACGGCACGCCCACTATGGAAGCCCATGAACGTTCCTTCAAGACCTTTGCGGAAGGTCGTGCGTACTTCTGCGGGATTACCTTCCAGAAGATCGAAACCTTCCTGCGGGAAATGGAAGATGACTACGGCGTTCTGCCCAACCCCAAGTATAACGAAGCCCAGGCAAATTACTCCACCTGCGTTTCCGGTGCCGGTTCCATGGTAGTAGTTCCCAAGTCCTGTACCGATCCCGAATACGTCGGTTCCATGCTGGAAGCTATGGCGGC
>JAFZET010000107.1 GCA_017560565.1 Clostridia bacterium
AGCCCGCATCAACAACCGCATCCAGCATCTGAACGAAGTGGATCGAAAAAAGCGAACCCACCATCTCTGCACCCGTATGGGGTACATCGAACATTGTGTCCCGAAACTGAAAGAATTGACCGAATCGGAATTCTATGATCTGTTTGACAGTTTGCTGAATCTGCCGGATGTGAAGGAACTGATCGAACAGGCTGTCCGCAGTCACTCCGGCGAAGGGGGTGTGTGAGTTGTCCCTGTATCACTTTCACGTCACACAAATCAAACGCAGTGCCGGACAGTCTGCCATTGCATCTGCCGCTTATCGTTCCGGCGAGAAGCTGTACAGCCGGTATTACGGAGAAACATCCGACTACACCCGAAAAAGTGGTGTGGTCTGTGCCGGAATCCTGCTTCCGTCTCATGCACCACCCGAATATGCTGACCGGGAGACTTTGTGGAATGCCGTGGAGCAGTCCGAAAAGCATCCGAAAGCACAGCTTGCCTACAGTTTTGATATTGCCCTGCAGAAGGAATTCACCATGGAGGAAAACGTCGCTATGGTGAAGCAGTTTCTGACCGATCATTTCGTCAGCCGTGGGATGATAGCATAATATGCTGTTCATGCACCGGAGAAGGATGGTGGCATTACCAATCCGCACTTCCATGTCATGTGTCCGATCCGTCCTCTGAATCCAGATGGTTCATGGGGAGCCAAACAGAAGCGGGAATATGTGCTGGACGAACATGGGAACAGAATCCGTGATGGTAATGGAAATTATGTATTCAACGCGGTTGCCACTACCGACTGGGGAACACCGGAAGCACTGGAGGAATGGCGGCAGGCATGGGCGGAACTGTGCAACGCCAAATTTGCGGAAAAGGAATTGACAGATCGCATTGACCACCGCAGTTATGAACGGCAGGGGATTGAGAAACTGCCCACCATCCATGAAGGTCCTGCTGTCCGCCAGATGGAAGCGAAAAGGATTCAGACAGACAAAGGTTCGCTGAACCGAATGATCCGCAAACTGAACCAGATGAGGAAGAACATCCTTGCCGTTCTGAAAGAAATCGCTGACATCATCCGTAAGATCAAAGAGGAACTATCCACACCGCCGGAACCCATGCTGATGGAGATTGTCATGAAGTATTTTGATGAAAAAAGCACATCGGTATGGAGTATGCACAGGAAACTCGGTTATCTCAAGAGCATGACCGATTCCTTCAACTTCCTCCGGGAATATGATATGAACACCCTTGCTGATCTGGAGGCGAGGCGATCGGAGCATCAGGTGAAACTGGATGCAAAGACCGCTGTATGCAGAAATCTTGAATCCCGTATGAAGGAAGTAGAGAATTTGCTACGGCAGGCGAAGAACTATGCTGACACCAAACCGATCTATGACAAATGGTACAGCATGAAATTCAAAGGAAAGAAAGACAAATACAAAGCAGAACACGAAGATGAATTCCGGAAATATTATGCTGCACAAAGGAAACTGAAAGAACATTTCACGGATAAAGGGAAACTGCCGATCCGGAAGTGGGAAAAGGAACTGGCGGCTGTGAATGAGGAATGTACCCGGGAAAGCCATGAGATGGAGAAACTTGAAAAAGATGTGAAAAACTTCCGGCAGATCGCTCTGATGTATATGAGTGTGACAACGGAGGAAAACCGAGAGGAAAAGAACAGACAACATAAACTGGAGCATTGATTATACGGTAGGTGGTGAAATGCCACCTACCCGGAATCGTTGTTACTGTAGGGCTTACCCAAAAAGGGGTACGTATTTCTCTCC
>JAFZET010000108.1 GCA_017560565.1 Clostridia bacterium
CGACCTGGTTCCCGAAGAATGGGGCGGCGATTTCATGAGCGTTCCCGTATCCGCACTGACCGGAATGGGCATCGACGACCTGCTGGAATCCGTTCTGCTGGTTGCCGAAGTCAAGGAACTGAAGGCAGACCCCTCCAAGAGAGCCAAGGGTATCGTCATCGAAGCCAAGCTGGACAAGGGCCGCGGTCCCGTTGCCACCGTACTGGTGCAGAACGGTACACTCCATGCAGGTGACATCGTAATCGCCGGTACTGCCGTAGGTCGTGTAAGAGCCATGACCAACGACAAGGGTGTTCAGCTGGAAGAAGCAGGTCCCTCCGTTCCCGTGGAAATCATCGGGCTTGCCGAAGTACCCCAGGCAGGGGACGAATTCAATGCGGTTGAAGATGAACGCATGGCAAGAGAACTGGCGGAACAGCGTAAGGACAAGGCTAAGGACGAAATCTTCAAGGCCAACGCCAAGGTATCTCTGGACGACCTGTTTGCCCAGATCGCCGAAGGTGTCAAGGAACTGAACATCATCGTAAAGGCCGACGTGGGCGGTTCTGCGGAAGCTGTAAAGGCTTCTCTGGAAAAGCTGTCCAACGAAGAAGTCAAGGTTCGTGTGATCCACTCCGGCGTGGGCGGTATCACGGAATCCGACGTACAGTTTGCCGCTGCCTCCAATGCCATCATCGTAGGCTTCAATGTGCGTCCCGACAAGAGCGCCATCGACTCCGGCGAGCGCATGAACGTAGACATCCGCACTTACCGTATCATCTACGACTGCATCGAAGAAATCAAGGCCGCCATGAAGGGGCTGCTGGCACCCACCTTCAAGGAAGTGCTGCAGGGCCACATCGAAGTCCGCCAGACCATCCGTGTACCCGGTGTGGGCATCATCGCCGGTTCTTACGTACAGGACGGCAAGGTGACCAGAAACTCCCAGATCCGCGTAGTGCGTGACGGTATCGTGGTCATGGAAGACCACATCACCTCCCTGCGCCGTTTCAAGGACGACGTCCGTGAAGTGGCTGCCGGCTACGAATGCGGTATCGGTCTGGAAAAGTCCACCGACATCCAGATCGGCGACATTCTGGAAGCCTTCATCATGGAAGAAGTTGCCAGATAAACCTGCATCGCAAAACAGAAATGACCTCCTGCTGCAAAAACTGCGGCGGGAGGTTTTGTTTACTTTTGGAGACCATGCTTTCCGCAAAAAAGCCCTCCCCGGGTGGAGAGAGCTTTGGATATCGATGGTTATTCAGCCTTTTCCGGAAGGATCAGTCCGTAGCTGCCGTCATCACGCTTGTAAACCACGTTGGTTTCACCGGTATCTGCGTCGGCGTATACGAAAAAGCTGTGCCCGATCAGATTCATCTGGAGGATGGCTTCTTCCGCAGTCATGGGCTTCAGGGTGAACCGCTTGGTGCGGATCCGGAAGGCTTCGGTGTCTTCCGCCATATTGCCCGGTTCGGGAGAGACGAAGGAGGAGCGCATCCGCTTTTCCAGACGGGTCTTGTTCTTGCGGATCTGTCCCTCGATCACATCAATGCAGCGGGTCAGAGCGATGCTGTACTTTTCTGCCTGTTCCTCCGCACGGAACAGGGTATTGCCGACTGAGATGGTGATCTCCATACATTCGTTGTCCCGGATCTTCCGGAAGGTCACGGTCGTATCGGCCTGTCCCGGAAAATAGCGGTCAAATTTGGCAAGTTTCTTTTCCACAAGCTGCTTCTGGTCTTCGTAAACGTTTACCTGTCTGCCAATGTACGTAATGTTCATGATCTTACCACCTTTGTTGGAATTCAGTCCCCGCAGGAAGGATGTGCGCTTTTTCCTGTGGCTTCTGTATGGTTATTATACCACATTTCCGGAGAAAAAGTATATACTTTTTGTGAACTTTTGCCTGTGAAGCCGTTTTTTTACGGTACAGCTGCCCAGCGTCATTGCCGGAAAAATATTTTTTGGATTTTTCAGAAAAAGGGTTGACAAACGGGATCGGCTGTGGTATAATGTTAAAGCTGTCAGAAAGAAATATACTTTCGATAGACGGGCAAAGCACGCAAAGGTGGCTGAGCTGGTCTAAGGCGCACGACTGGAAATCGTGTGTTCGGCTAATAACCGACCGTGGGTTCGAATCCCACCCTTTGCGTAAAAAATCCTCGAGTCCAACAGGACTTGGGGATTTTTTCTTGTCTATGGGTGTGTGAATACAAAGTGGAAGTTCCTGGGAGGTACGTCCTATTTCACAAAAGTATATTCGATAGTTACAGTATCGCTTTCCGCTGCAGCAGTGGGGGAACTTCCCGGTTTCATGGATCCTGCTACCCTGACGCTTTGCACGCACTGCATGATCCATGAATACCAAGCGGAAGTTCCCGGGATATAATTTCTACATACACAAAACAAAATACTGCTTGCAATTCCTGACGGTTTCGTGTATAATAAATAAAATATACGAAACCCCCAAAGGAGGCAGTACAATGAACGACGATCTCGGCAGAAAAATGCCATTTTCCCTGGAAGCAGAACAGGCGGTGCTGGGATCTATCCTCATTGACCCTGCCTGCATGGACAGACTGGCGGGGATTATTTCCCGTGACGACTTCTACATGACGGAACACGCTGAAATCTATTCCGCCATGCAGTCCATGTACATGACCAGCAAGAACATTGACGTTGTCACCCTCATCAATGAGCTGGTAACGCTGGGAACTTATGACGAAGCCGGGGGCAGGGAATACCTGAAGCTGGTGGCAGAAGCCGTGCCCACCTCCGCCAACGCCGTGGACTACGCCCAGATCATCCGGGACAAAGCCATCCTCCGGCAGCTGATCGAAGCGGGGGAATCCATCACGGAAGCCGCCTATGTCGGGGACGACACTGTGGGCAATCTGGTGGAATACGCCGAAAGCCAAGTGTTCCGCATCGCCGAAGGGCGGGAAAACAAAAACTTCATCCACATCCGTGACGCCCTGGTACAGGTCTACGCCCACCTGAAAGATCTGAAAGAAAACCCGGACGCTTCCCGTGGGATGCCCACCGGGTACACCAAACTGGACAATGTCATCGTGGGTATGGGCAACGCTGACCTGGTGCTGATCGGTGCCCGTCCCGGTATGGGGAAAACCTCCTTCGCCATGAACATCGCCACCGCCGCCGCCGAAAAGACCAAAAAAGTGGTCTGTGTATTCAATCTGGAAATGTCCGCCGACCAGCTTGCCAACCGTATGCTGTCCAGCGAGGCGCAGATCGACTCCTTCAAACTCCGCTCCGGTCAGCTGGAACCGGAAGACTGGGAAGCCATTGCCTACGCCTCCAACCGCCTTTCCGAAATGGATATCCTCATCGACGACACCCCCGGCATCACCGTCACCGGCATGAAATCCAAGCTCCGCCGGGTGAAAAATCTGGGGCTGGTGGTCATTGACTACCTCCAGCTGATGCAGGGCGACTCCAGGAACGATAACCGTGTGCAGGAAGTGGGCGAAATCTCCCGTGGGCTGAAGCTGCTGGCAAAAGAGCTGGGTGTGCCGGTCATCTGCTGTGCACAGCTTTCCCGTGGTCCCGAAAACCGCCCCGACAAACGCCCCATGCTGTCTGACCTCCGTGACTCCGGTGCTATCGAACAGGACGCCGACATCGTACTCTTCCTCTACCGTGACGAATACTACAAGGAAGAAACCCCCGAACAGTCCGTTGCGGAAGTCATCGTTGCCAAAAACCGCCACGGCTCTCTGGAAAAGGTCAAGCTGGGCTGGATCGGTCGGTTTACCAAGTTCACCAACCTGTCGGACGAGGTTAATTAAGAATTAAGAATTATGAATTAAGAATTATTCAAGCGAAAAAACGGCTTACAGAACTGGATGGATACATTGATTTTCTATCAGATCCGTTCTGTAAGCCGTTCTCTATTCCCAGACAAATTCTTAATTCTTAATTCTCAATTCTTAATTCTCTTCCCCCAGCATCATCGTCCTGAACTGCTCCACGCCCCGGCATTTGTACGGCATGGCGGTTACATCCAGGGGATCCTCGCCGTGGCAGTTGCGGTCAATAAAGGTCAGCAGACATCCTGTGGCGCCTGCGTTGATGCCGCTCTGTCCGTCCAGATCCCGGTCGCCGATCATGATGGTTTCCGCCGGATCCAGGTCGTGCTTTTCCATCAGATACAGGATCGCATCCGGAGCAGGTTTGCCGGGGAAGCCGTTCTCCTGTACCACAAAATCCGTGAACAGATCTGCCAGACCTTCCGCTTCCAGCTTCCGGATGGCAGTGGACTGGCGCAGGGTGTACAGGAAATTCTGTCCCCCTGCCGCCCGGATCTCCGCCAGCACCTCCGGTATCCCGGGAAACATCACCGGCACCGGCTCATAGGTGAAATCGCTCTCGTGCGCCCGGATATAGCAGTTTTCCGCCTCGGTCACGCCGTACTGCTCTCTGGCATAGACCCAGGTCACCTGCAGCCGCCGGAACAGCTCGTCCCATTCAGGGGACTTTTCTCTGCCGCCATGGTCAATGTCCGGCAGGGTCATGGCATCGTAAAACACCTGTGTGGTGTGGGGATAGGAGTCACACAGGCACCCGTCAAAGTCCCAGATAAAATTGCGAAATTTCATACGTCTTCCTCTCTCCGGCGGTTTACATACCGGATGTCCGTCTTTGTTTCCATGAGGTAAACCACAAGTTCTGTACCATCCGGATCCGCACCGCACAGATCCACCGCTGTGATCCGGCTGTTTTCGTGAGTTTTATAAGAATATATCCCCTCTGCAAGATCCATGCAGCAGGAATACACCGTGATCTCCGGCACTTCTTCACCCTGATACGGCACGATCACTGCGCCGGCAGGCATGGCAACTGCGTCCAGTATGTGGAAAAACCGTGTCATGCTCCCTTCCGCTGTCCCGCCGGGGATCGTGTTGGCACGCAGATACGCCGCCTTCACGAACCGGGACGCAGAGGACCAGTCCCCCGGCAGACCCACAGCCCCCATGCCCCCGCTGTAGGGATGAAAGCTGTCCGTCATGGGCACAAATCCCGGCAGACCCGGCTGTGCTTCGGGATGGGGGAAAAACCGGTTCTCCGGCGACCTCGGAGACAGGTGCATATACTCCTGCAGCCTGTACAGGTGATAGTCGATGGGCGGACTGTTGGTCAGCACACCCACGGGATTTGCCGTAAGCGTACAGCCGTCTGCTGTCACTTCCAGTACCAGACATTCCCGCCGGTCAGCGATTATCCAGTGCAGGGGTGTATTCGGCAGATCCTCCCGGAAGGGAAGATTCACCACCCGGAACGACCCGAAAGCCTCTCTGACCTCCCCAACCGAAGCAAAATTCCCCAGCAGCCACGGGATCAGTTCCCACGGTGCCAGCTCCGTTCTGCCGTTTCCACTCCCCGGCACAGCATAGCAGGCGTTCCCCGGGAAGTGCAGCC
This sequence comes from Clostridia bacterium, assembly GCA_017560565.1. Taxonomy (GTDB): domain Bacteria; phylum Bacillota; class Clostridia; order Oscillospirales; family CAG-272; genus UMGS1696. The sequence goes on from JAFZET010000108.1 coordinate 5,422, forward strand.
CCGCCGCAGCCAGTCCTTTTTCGTTCATGGCTTCATAATACAGAGGATACCCGTCCGCTTCGTGCGCCATACCGATCATGGCATAATGCGCCTGCAGATCCTCACCGCACCGGAAACGGAAAGGATACCGCCGGGGCGTGATCACAACCGACTCCCCATAGGTACACCACAGATCCAGATTCCGCCCGAAATAGCCGTTCCATTGTATAGCAGTACACATATTTTTAATTAAGAATTAAGAATTATGAATTGAGAATTACATACATATAGTATATCCGACAGAAGAGAAAATACACGCCCCTGCCGGATATAATTCTTAATTCTACATTCTTAATTCTTAATTCGTTCTCAGCCTTCGATTACTACCAGGTTGATCTTACCGCCGATTTCCGGGTACAGCTTCACATCCAGTGTATAGGCACCGTAGTTCTTGATGGGGGCGTCCAGAACGATCTTCCGCTTGTCGATGTCGATCTTGTGCTGTTCCTTCAGGGCTTCCGCAATGTCCTTGGAGGTTACGGAACCGTATACCCGTCCATCTGCGCCGCCCTGGATCTTCAGCTTCACGGTCAGAGACTGCAGCTTTTCCGCCAGATCTCTGGCTTCCTTCTTTTCCACTTCGATCTTATGCGCCTTGGCAGCTTCCTTGTTCTTGATATCGTTCATAACAGCGGCGTCCGCAATGGCAGCCAGCTTCCGGGGCAGCAGGAAGTTTCTGGCGTATCCGTCAGACACTTCAACAATCTGATCCTTCTTCCCCTGTCCTTTTACATCCTGCAGCAGTACAACTTTCATGTTTTCGTTTCTCCTTTATGTTTGGTTTTCTTTTTTATTCTTACTTCACCTGCGTGTCTATGGCACCCTTCAGCAGCTCCACAGCTTCCTTCAGGGAAACACCGGCCAGCTGGGCGCCTGCGGCATTGTAGTGACCGCCGCCGTGCAGCTGTTCCAGAATGAGCTGGACATTGACCCGGCCCTGGGAGCGGGCGGAGATGTGGATGGTATCACCGATCCGGATCAGGGCAAAGGATGCCTCCACACCGGACACAGTCAAAAGGTTGTTGGCCGCCTTGGCCGCAATGACCTGATCGGCGGGACCTGCCTCCTCCGCATCGTTCCGGGGACAGGTAATGGCAGTGACGCCGCGATAGATCATGACGTTCTGGCGGAACCGCCCTTCCCGCATATAGTCGTCAAGGGAAGTGCGATCCAGATGCATCACGGTATCCGGCTCGGCGTCGCAGTCCCGCAGGAACATAGCCGCACTGAAGGTACGGGTACCTGTGTTCTTGGTAAACTTCTGGGTGTCCAGAATGATCCCCAAAAGCAGCAGACTGGCTTCGTGGGGCAGCAGTTCATCCTTGTCCAGCACCTGCTCCAGCATCTCCGATACCAGCTCGGAGGCAGAGGAGGCGGAGGGCTCGATGTATTCGATCATCAGGGGTCTTTCAAACTCCGCAACCTTCCGGTGGTGGTCGATAACGGCCACATTGGCAGCACGGCTGAAGATATCCACCGATTCCAGCTGCTTCACGTTGTTCACGTCGGAGATCACCACAAGGGTGCCCGTTTCCAGCAGATCCAGCCCCATGGCCGCATCCACGAAAACGCCAAGGAAATCTTCTTCGCTCTCCAGCATTTCCCGGCAGCCCAGAATCCCCCGGTCGGCGGGATTGACGATCACGTGCACTCTGGCACCGCAGGACATGGCCATACGCGCCAGTCCCACGCAGGAGCCGAAGGAGTCATAGTCCGCATACCGGTGCCCCATGATCAGCACATTGGAGGCCTTCTTCATAGCGGATACCAGCTCACCCGACACGATGCGGGAACGCACGTTGGTACGCTTCTGTACGGTTTTGGTGATCCCGCCGTAGAAGTCAATGGAGCCGTCCCCCTTGACCACCGCCTGGTCGCCGCCCCGCTGCAGCGCCATATCCAGTGCCGCATGAGCCGCCCGTTCCTTTTCCTCATAGGAGCCGTGGATGCCGCCGATCCCCATAGAGATGGTCATAGGCAGTTCACTGTCCCCCGCACGGATGGCACGGACTCTGTCCAGTATGTCAAATTTCCGGCTCACGCAGGCGTTCAGCACCCGGTTTTCCGTCACGAACAGATACTTGTCCCGCTCGTACCCCTTCAGGATGCCGCCGCATTCTTCCGCCCATTCCCGGAGGATCTGATCCGCTCTGGCTGCCGCCATACGATAGTTTTCACTGTCGTACTGCATCATTTCCGTCAGGTTGTCCACGAAAATGTACATCACCACCAGCTCGGAATCCGCCATAACACGCTGCAGCCGTTCCGTTTCCGTGGTCTCCGTGGTCACCACCAGAGCGAAGTCATTGTCGTCCGTCTTGATGTGGTTATATTTTGCCGTAAAGGTGCGCTCTTCGCAGGTCAGCACCGCCCCGGCATCGCTTTTGTCGTCCCGGATCTGGGCAAGGCTTACCCCGAACAGCTCCGAAACCGTTTTACCGTACAGTTTGTTTTCCAGACTCAGCCGGTTCTCCGGCAGGAACAGTGCCTCGGTAGCCGTATTGTACCAGATGATCCGTTCTTCGTTGTCGCAGATGAACACGGGGGTTTTCATTTTGACCACAGCGTCAAACATGATCCGCCCCATCACCGGTGCCAGGGTCTCATTGCCGGCTTTTCTGTTCCGCTTGCGGACATACAGGATGCGCAGTGTCACCACCACGCCCGCATACACGATGGAGATCAGGAAAGCCGTGATCAGCCCCCGGATCCCCGCCAGCAGCCCCCCCGTCAGCAGGAGAAACAGCACCCCCGCCAGCCCGGACAGCAGAAACCCCCGGCTGAGATACGTATCAAAAAATGCAGAAGAGGAAGATTTTGCCATAGGAAGCGCTCCTCCTTTGGATTTGTAAAAATAATACACGATCACATAACTCAAAAAAACGAAATTACGCACTTTAAAACCGGCTACAGCGGGCAGGGTAGAGGTCCCTGACCGCTCGCTCCACTATTTCACAGGAGTTGTAGCTCTAATGTCCTGTGCAAATGGAATTGCAGACACTATATTCAGCAAACCCATTCCAAAAGTTCTTTGCTCACTCAGCTTGGCTGAGTGGGGCTTTACTTTCAAAAAGCGACCGTCTCCCCTATACTGGAGTTTTGCAATCGGCTAATTCAAAAAAATCATGGACTCAGCTATACTGTTCGCCTTTTCCGGCGGAAGCATTCATTGCTCTGTCGTTTTTCTGCGGCGGATGATGCGTACTGCTCCCAGCACCGCCAGCACCGTAAAGGTCACCGATACGCCCAGCAGCAGGACAAAGAACACCATCACAAACAGCGCCGGCAGGGGGGAATGGGTCTTGACCGTACCATAAAAGGAAGCCTCCGCCAGAGCGTGCCGCAGCTTCCGGTATCCCGCACACAGACCCACCCAGGCGCAGGGCAGGGCAAAGATCCAGTGGCAGTTGGAGAGAATGCTGTACAGGTACGGGCTTCCGGATGCACTTGTGCCCATCACCAGAAACAGGAACACACCGTACAGCACGCCGAAGCTGCGGGGAATCGTGATTCCATCATCCCCATCTGCGGTGAAATATTCCCGGCAGTCCAGCTGCATAAAGGTCAGCCGGATCACACCATCGCATACCCACGCAAACAGGATGCATCCCATCCCGGCCAGTGCAGGCACAGCCGCCACCACCTGATACAGCATGGCGTTGATGGTCTCCGGCAAAAGGATCACTGTGCTGTCTGCGTTCCCTGCGCCATACAGAGCCTGCAGCCCCACATCTGCGCTGTCCCGGAACCGGTCACAGAAGAACACGATCGCTTCTCCCAGCGTATCGAACCGGCCGCTGATCCACGCCACTGCCACCAGCAGACCGCAGATCCCCGCAGCGGACGCCCCGGAAGCAATCCGCACAAACCGTGGTTCTCTTGCCATGTACAGGGACGCATACACATACGCCACCGCCAGCAGGCATACCGCAAAGCACACCGCCCAGAACCAGCCGCCTCCCGTCAGCAGGACGACCGCACCGATCCCCGTAGAGACCCCCACAGCCGCCAGCCGCCGCCACAGCAGGATCAGCATCGTATACGCCGTCACCGACAGCACCAGAGAGGGCACCGCCAGCACCACAGCCGTTTCACACAGCCACGGCACCGCACCGCCGCACAGGCAGGTCACCGCCATCGCCAGCACCACCAGCGACCACCGCATCTCCGGCAGTTCGTCCCGCCGCCGGGTCAGCAGATTCCACCCCATAAGCGTCCTCCCTTCCTGCATTTGCCGATAGTTATAGATAATACTATTATACCAGACATCCCCGCCTTTGTCAAATACTTCTTGCAGGGGAGGTGGTTTCAGTTATGTAGTACAAAACGTTAGGGAGGAGAGACGCGGCTTTCTTGAAAGAAAGCCTGGCAAAGAACTTTAAACGATTTACAGCGGTTTTGTGTAGTGCAGGCAAAGCGCATCAGAACTGACAGCGGTGGTTGTACGGCTTCGGGCTGTTCGGGTTTAATAGGGGAGTTTC
>JAFZET010000109.1 GCA_017560565.1 Clostridia bacterium
CCAAGCTGCAGATGCTGTTCCGCGGTCAGAATATTCTTGGCTACCGTCACTATGCAGATGATGTGGTAGAATATTTCGTACAGAAATCCATCGCCAACGGTATCGATATTCTCCGAATCTTCGATGCTATGAACGATGCCAGAAACCTGCAGACTGCTATCAAGGCCACCAAAAAGGAAGGCGGACACGTACAGGCTGCCATCAGCTATACAATCAGCCCCGTACATTCCAACGAATCCTTCTGTCAGTACGCAAAGGAACTGGAAGAAATGGGCGCAGACTCTATCTGCATCAAGGATATGTCCGGTCTTCTGACGCCCTATGCCGCTTTTGATCTGGTAACCGCACTGAAGTCCACCGTAAAGGTGCCGATCCAGCTGCACACACACTATACAACCGGTCTTGCTTCCATGACCATCCTGAAGGCAGTGGAAGCCGGTGTGGACATCGTGGATACCGCCATCTCTCCCATGGCTATGGGGACATCCCAGCCCCCGACAGAACCCATCGTAGCAACCCTGCAGGGCACCGAATACGATACCGGTCTGGATCTGAATGCGCTGGATAAGGTGAACAAGTATTTCGCTCCTCTGAGAGAAAAGTATATGGCTTCCGGTCTGCTGGATCCCAAAGTACTGAAGGTAGACGTAAACTGTCTGATGTATCAGGTTCCCGGCGGTATGCTGTCCAACCTGGTATCCCAGCTGAAGCAGCAGGGCAAGAGCGAAAAGCTGTCCGAAGTACTGGAAGAAGTACCGAGAGTGCGTAAGGATGCCGGCTATCCTCCGCTGGTAACGCCCACCTCCCAGATCGTTGGTACACAGGCAGTGCTGAATGTTATTGCCGGCGAACGGTACAAGATGGTTTCCAAGGAATTCAAGGGCATGGTGCGCGGCGACTACGGTAAGTCTCCTGTTGCAATCGATCCCGAATTCCGGAAGCAGATCATCGGTAAGGATGAACCCATTACCTGCCGTCCCGCAGACCTGCTGAAGCCCGAACTGGAAACCCTGAGAGAAGCTGTACAGCCTTACATGGAACAGGAAGAAGATGTTCTGTCCTATGCTCTGTTTGAACAGGTAGCCACCAAGTTCTTTGAATACAGAAAAGCAAAGAAGTACGGTCTGGATGCCGAAAACGGTGACGCAGCCAAGAAGGTACACTCTGTATAAAAACGTATGCTGCTCGTAATGGATAAATATGTTTCCGCACGGGCACTGGAACTGCGCAATCGGATCCTGGATATGGGATACCCTTGCGCAGTTTCCTTTTATCCGTATGCGACAGATCATCTTAGACCTGTACTTTGTATCCTGACATTTCAGGATGCTATTGATATCATCCGCAGTTCTCCATTGGACGATATTCCGGCTCTGGTACTTGGCAGCGGTTTTATAAACAGCCTGTTTCAGGCGGAGCAGTTCCCCACAGAGGATGCCATGCTCGCCCGGATGGAGGAAATTCTGTTTGCATATCTGGGTACAGAAAAACGTATATACGCCGGAACTCCGGTGTATTACCTGAAAAAAGGCTTCAGTGTAAACGAACTGCAGATCTTTTACAGAATGACCTGTCTGAAACTTACAGAAAGAGAACAAAGAATTCTGAAGCTGATCCTGTATGCCCCTGAGGAGATCCATTCGTTCCGCCGGATTGAAGCATATACATTTCCATATCCCTATGCCGAAAACATACTGAACGTAACCAATACCATTTCAGTACAAATCTCTTCCATCAACCGTAAAGCCGCCAGGTATACAGCACGGAAGTTTCTGAAGTACCGGAGAGAGGGAAACAGAGAGGGATATGTACTGGAGATCCGAAAGATTGAAAAGAAAACAGACTGTGAACAGAAATGAACACAGTCTATTTTTTTGCATTTTCGAGCAGATCCAGTTTTTTTCTGGCTGCCATATAGGCAACACGATATTCTCTTGTGAGTCCGGCAGCTTCTTCCAGATCGCTGTACACCCGGAATCGCATATAATAGGGAAGCTCTCCGTCCTGAGCCAGCTCCCGAAGCAGCCGTACTGCCGTATCGGTTCTGTTGGCAGAAACAGCCTGAAGTGCCTGAATATGCTTTGATGCATAGGATTCCTTCGGAAATTCCTTGCCGGTCATCATACCACGGGTGATCCCCCGCAGACCACTGAGATATACAAGCATTTCCGCAGGAATATAGCTGGAAGCAAAACGAAGATCTGTCAGCCGTTCGGGAAACTCCAGAGAGGAGGGAAGCAGTGTGAACAGTTCCCGGTAGAAAACCAGTGCTTTTTTCAGATCCTCTCCGGCATATACCGTTTTCTGCAGAAAATCCTGAGAGGTTTTCAGATGCTGCTGTGCAGTTTTCAGTTCATAAGCCGCCGCACTCTGAAGCGCCGTATACAGATACGCATTGGCACCAATCAGAGAAATTTCATCATCAGCAGCTGAAACAGGCAGAGCTTGAATCTGTGTGATGCAGTCCTCATACCGTTCCGCAGCGTATGCCTGCCGAAGCGAATGGATAGCTGACAGCTTAAGATACCGTCCCTCATCCTCATCGGTTGCAGAGAAGAAATAATCCACCGGTACATCCAGTATCTCCGCCAGATATACAAGGGAGTTCAGAGAGGGGAGCGCACTTCCGTTCTCGATCAGACTTAGCATATTCCGGGTCATCTGTTCACCGGCCAGTTCTTTCTGAGTCAGATTGCGCCGCACACGAAGAAATCGGATCCGCTCCCCGATTCTTTTTGGCTGCAGTTCCATCAGTCCACGCTCCCCGTTTCCGGAATGCCGTACTTCTGACTCATATCCTGCAGTTTGGCTGTGATGCTGTCCTGCACGCATCCCTGATAGTACTGGATCCGGTCATTCATTTCACGGCAGCGCTTCTGCATACTCTGGAGCATGGTTTCCGCATCATATTCCACTTCGGTCATGCAGACCGCCAGTTCCTTGATACAGTTGTCAATGTTGATGTGCATTTCCCCGGAAATATCTTTGAGCAGCGTTTCGGCGGTTTGGGAAAGACGATCACGGATGTGCTGCGCCTCCTTTTGGGCATCTTCCCGCAGCTTAGAAAGTTCTGCCTGCAGTTCAGCCCGATCTTTCTGCATTTTTTCAGTACTTTCCGTACGGATCCGTTCAGCGTCTTCCTGCGCGGAACTGAGGATTTCATCGGCATTCCGGTTGGCGTCCAGCAGAATATCGCCGATCTGTCCACTGATTTTATCATACATACGGATCTTATAGCCGGTACTGTCTTCGTCTTCCGTAAAAGAAGCCTGAAATCGTGCAATCTCTTCATCGGCACGCGCTTTTTCCGATGTCAAAGCCGCTTCCAGTTCCTGCACACGGGATTCCGTTTCGGTACGGCATCTTTCCAGTTCTGCGGCAGATTCCGCCAAACGCACCTGCAGATCTGCTGCGGCTTTCTCAGCTTTATCTTTTTCACTGCGGACTCGTTCCAGAGCCTCTGTCTGGGCTTCTGTCTGGGAACGGTAAATACCCAGTCTTTTCTGCAAATCCTCTATTACGGCATCTTTTTCTGCCAGATTGATTTTTAGTTTATCAGCATCCGTCTGAGCTGCGGTAAGAGTTTCGGAAAGCTCCGCACACCGATTCTGCAGGGAATCAAGGTCACTGCGCAGTGCTGCTTCCGTATCGGCAGCCTCCTGCAGAGCAGTCTCTTTTTCCGCCAGAACAGCACCGTTTTGCAGATCCATTTCCTTAATGAAGGCGTTAACATCCTCCTTGTTATAGCCGCCGACGGCATTTCTGAACTTTTTCGTTTTCTTATCCATCTGTATCTCATCTCCTGTTTCAGTCAGGGAAATTCTGTTTGTATAATTAGGTATAGTGTATCATAATTTCCGACAAAAATCAACTGCAATTCGTAAAAATCGGATGAATCATAAAAGAAAGAGCAGCTTTGTGAAAAAACAATCAAACTGGCAGAACATCGGAAAAGAAACTGAATAAAAATCGGTAAAATATATATAGACTGTTTGGGTAAAGTGTGATATAATACTACTAATTATAGGTATATAATGCAGAATGGGATTATATCCATATCAGCATGGAATAAGGAGATTTAAC
>JAFZET010000110.1 GCA_017560565.1 Clostridia bacterium
AAGGGTATGTCCGGAAGCAAACATTTTGACAAAATAGCATGGACGGTCACAGCCTTCATACTGGTCGTTACCATTCTCTTTATGAACGGCGGCGCTCTTGGTATTGAAGTGATGGCACATACCATGGGGTATGAAAACCGTCTGTTTGACAATACGAGGGTGCATATCATTGATATTGTTATGGACGATTGGGACGAGTTTATTGATAACGCCACAAGCGAAGAATACTACACCGCTGCTGTGGTGGTTGACGGCGAAGGTTATAAAAATGTCGGCATCCGTGGCAAAGGCAATACCTCCCTGTCTTCCGTTTCCTCTATGGGCAGCGAGCGCTATAGCTTCAAGTTAGAGTTTGACCACTACGACGATTCCATTACCTACCATGGTCTTGATAAGCTGAGTCTGAACAATCTGATCCAGGACTCCACCATGATGAAGGACTATCTGACCTACACCATGATGAACGAATTTGGTGCGGCAGCGCCCCTTTGCAGTTTTGTGTATATCACGGTCAACGGCGAAGATTGGGGACTGTATCTTGCTGTGGAAGGCATCGAGGACAGCTTCCTTGAACGCAACTACGGCTCTGACTATGGTGAACTGTATAAGCCGGACAGCATGAGCTTCGGCGGCGGTCGTGGCAACGGTAAGGACTTCAACATGGATGATTTTATGAATGGTGAAGAATCTGCCGACGGTGCTGAACAAGGAGCAGCCATGCCGAATATGGACGGCTTCGACCCAGCTGCTATGTTTGACGGAGAAATGCCCGATATGGGAAACTTTGATCTGTCTCAGATCCCCGAAGGAGTTGGCGGTGGTATGCCCGACATGAGCGGATTCGATCCCTCTCAGATGCAGGGTGATATGCCGCAGATGCCAGGAATGACACAGGGGGAGGACGGTTCTGAAAATGGTAATACGTCCTCCTTTGGCGGTAATTTCGATTTTGGCAATATGGGCGGCTTCGGTGGCTTTGGCATGGGTTCCTCCGATGTCAAGCTGCAGTATGTTGATGATAATATCGACAGCTATTCCAACATCTGGAATAACGCCAAGACTGACATTACCACAGCCGATCAGACACGACTGATGGAATCTTTGAAAAAGCTTTCTAACAAAGAACAGATTGAATCTGTGGTGGATATTGAACAGGTTATCCGCTATTTCGTAGTTCACAACTATGTGTGCAACGGGGACAGCTACACCGGCTCTATGATCCACAACTATTATCTGTATGAGGAAAACGGTCAGCTTGCCATGCTGCCGTGGGACTATAATCTGGCATATGGTACCTTCCAGGGCGGGAACGGTCAGAGTACGATCAATACGCCCATTGATGCACCTGTGTCCGGTGGTGCCGGTGAAGACCGTCCCATGTGGAACTGGATTCTGTCTGATGAAAGCTACACAGAGCTGTATCATCAGTATTTTGCAGAATTTCTGAATACTGTTGACATTCAGGGAATCATCGACAACGCATACAATCTGATCAAATCCTATGTGGAAAAGGATCCCACCGCTTTCTTCACCTACGAAGAATTTGAAACCGGCGTGGAAACCATGCGTCAGTACTGCGCGCTACGCAGCGAGAGCATTTCCATGCAGCTTGCAAACGGTGAAACCACAACCAATATGAACTATGTGGATGCATCCGGCATCACGCTGTCCAACATGGGTTCCATGAGTGGTATGGGCGGCTTTGGCGGTATGCCCGATATGGGCGACCGGAGCAGCTTCGGCGATCGTGGTTCTTCAAGCAAAGATAAATCCGACAAATCGGGATTCCAGTCGATGCCGGGAGCAACCAAAGATTATTCAAGTGGGCAGAATGAGGAAGGCCCATCAAACGTAGGTATTATTCCTACAAGCAGTACAATACCCGATGCGTCCGGAAGTTTTGATCCTTCCAATCTGCCCGAAGGTTTCGATCCATCACAGATGCAAGGTGGATTCACAGACGAAATGCCCGAAGGCTTTGATCCGTCTCAGATGCAAGGCGGGTTTGGTGGAATGTTCTCCGGCGGGTCTTCTGACGGTACAGAAAGCACACCGACGGATAATTCTGCCAACAACGATACTGCAGACAACAGCAGTCGCCCTTCCCGTGACAATATGCAGATGCCCGGTGGCAGCTGGGGTTCCAATATGAATGGTATGGGCAGTGGAACATCCGGCAGCACAAACTTGATATGGATTTTCGTATCTGTACTGGTTCTTGGCGTGGGATTGATCATTGCGAAATTTTATAAGAGATACTAAAATATACTCCCCAAGTGATAGAGGGTACTCACCGTAAAAAGTGAGTACTTTTTCATCTATGCTTTCTGACTGCATCCAGAAATTCTGGACATACAACTTCACAAAAGATTCTATTCTTCCTTGCAATATCCGTTTTTTTATTATATAATGTGATAAACAGGAATTTGAAAATATCACACTGGATCAGAAAGGAATAGGATCATGAAAGTATTGAATATCACAGCCGAAGAAGAACGGATGCTTCTGAAGACAACCTGCACCGAAGAATCTCTGATCGTCCGTGCGTATTCTCCTGCCACTTGCGAACAGGTTTTAATCGGTGAGTTTCCCCTCACGGCAGAAAACGGGGTGATTTCTGTTCCCCGTACCATAGACGGTCGCGATGGTCTGTTCCTTCGTTGGGAAGTGGAATGCGACGGACAGATCCTTGCAGGGAAAAAGTACACGGAAGATCTCTGTTTTTCCGCAGAATACGGATATGACTATCCACAGTCTGACAGCATAAAGGGACTGCAGGTAACTATGATCCAGGATGCCATCGATCTGGGTGTACGGCATGCCGCCCAGAATATCTGCATCGGAGATATCATGCGGCCTGCCGGGTTCTGCGCGAATCCGATTCTGTTCACCCATGATGGTGTGGAATACACATTTGACGGAGATTATCTTGAGAAGTATGATAAGCGGATCCGCGAACTTTCCGACAACGGGATCATTGTCACGCTGATACTGCTCAACTCGAAACACTGGGCCACAGATACATCTCCCGAGCTTTACGAAGCACTCTTCCATCCCGGGTTCACGCCATATATGAACGAACCGGATGTACATCTCAGTGCATTCAATATGACAACCGATATCGGAATCCGGTATTACTGCGCATTTGTTGCGTTTCTGGCCCATCGGTACACCAGACCGGATGAAAAATACGGTCGGGCCGTGGGCATGATTATCAGTAACGAGATCAATTCTCAATGGATCTGGGGAAACGCAGGTCATAAAACCGTGGAAGAATACATGATCGAGTATACGACCGCTATGCGTCTGGCGTGGCAGGCTGCCTGTTCTGTATACAGCAATACCCGTATCTACATATCGCTGGACCATTTCTGGACCGGTGCACAGAATCTCACGGAAACAACAAAGTATTACGGCAGCCGTCCCGTTCTGGAAACCCTCAGCCGTATCGCCGGCTCGGAAGGTGACTTTTCCTGGCATGTTGCATACCATCCCTACCCGCAGAATCTGGCACTTCCGGATTTCTGGAACGATACTACAGCAGAAGACAACAACGATACCTACCGGATTACTTTCAAAAACCTCCGTGTACTGGCAAACTTTCTCTATCGGGAAGAAAATCTGTATCGCGGTGTCCGTCGTCGGATTATTCTCTCCGAACAGGGATTCAATTCCCACTTCACGCCGGAAAGTGAAATCCTGCAGGCCTGTGCATACGGACGCGCCTACCGCATCTGTATGGAGATCCCCGAAATCGACAGCTTTATTCTGCACGCCCATACGGATAACTGGCAGGAATTCGGTCTGAACCTCGGTCTGTGGCGGAGAGAAAAAGACGGTCCGAAAATCGAAGCGCCCAAACCGATTTATTACGTCTTCAAAGCCATCGATCAGAAAGACGAATCCGGCAAATTCCATTGGGAACGCTACTGATATAGGAGACATTATGCCCGATACCCTTCTTACCAATGTACTTATCCGGCAGAAATCTGCCTGGGTCAATCCCT
>JAFZET010000111.1 GCA_017560565.1 Clostridia bacterium
CGAAGCCGCCCCCGCCCAGCACGAACTGGCGCCCATTTTCACACCGGTCAACATTTCCACCGATCACAACCAGCTTACCATGGAAATCATGCAGAAGGTAGCCCGTAAACATGGTCTGGTCTGTCTGCTCCACGAAAAACCTTTTGCAGGCGTAGCGGGCAGCGGCAAGCACAACAACTGGTCCCTCTCCACCAACACCGGCATCAATCTGCTGACGCCCGGAGAAACGCCCGCCGAAAATGCACAGTTTCTGCTGTTCCTCTGCGCGGTGATCCAGGCTGTGGACGATTATCAGGATCTGCTCCGGATCTCCGTGGCTACCGCAGGCAATGACCATCGTCTGGGTGCACTGGAAGCCCCGCCGGCTGTGGTTTCCATCTTCCTGGGGGACGAACTGAGTGCCATACTGGATGCACTGGAATCCGGTACCCATTATGACCCGCTGGAAAAGACACAGCTGAAGCTTGGTGTCCATACCCTGCCCAAGCTGCCCAAGGATGCCACCGACCGGAACCGTACCTCTCCTTTTGCCTTCACCGGAAATAAGTTTGAGTTCCGTATGCTTGGCTCCTCCAACTCCATATCCGACACCAATGTGGTGCTGAACACGGCGGTGGCAGAGTCTCTCCGGCAGTATGCGGACAAACTGGAAGCGGAAACGGACTTTGATGCTGCTCTGAACGCTCTGATCCGTGATACGATCCGTAAGCACAAGCGGATCATCTTCAACGGAAACGGGTATGATGACGCCTGGATCCGGGAAGCCACGGAAGAAAGAGGACTGCTGAATCTCCGCTCCACACCGGACTGTATGCCCTATATGCTTTCCGTAAAGAATCTTAAGCTCTTTGCCGATCACAAGGTTTTCACGGAAGCGGAAGTGGAATCCCGTTACGACATAACGCTGGAAAACTATTGTAAAACCATCCACATTGAAGCAGCCACCATGATTGATATGGTACGCAAAGAGGTACTTCCGGCGGTTTCTTCCTATACAGGTAAGGTATGCAGCTCAGGACTTGCCAAGAAGTCCTTCTGCGGCGCCATGGATACATCCTATGAAGAAAAACTGGCGGCGAGACTGGCGGAACTGACCAGACTGGCAGACAGAGAAGCTGCCGATCTTGCGGAAGCTGTGGAAAAGACAGAAGCCATCCGGGATCTTACCGACAAGGCTTTCGGCTTCAAGGAACAGGTATGCACCCGCATGGAGGCTCTGCGCAGCTTCTGTGATGAAGCGGAATCCCTGACGGAGGGTACGTGCTGGCCCTTCCCCACCTATGCGGATCTGCTTTTTGGTGTGCGGTAAGTCGTTTTCCATTCAGACAGCATAAATATACGGGGATAGACTCTTTTATGCAAATATTTCAATTTTTTTGCATACCCACTTGACAACATCGCTTTAACGTGCTAAAATAGCACCATCACAAAAATGAAAGGAAAAACCGATATGAAGTTCGCATTCGCTGCATACTACTATTATTACTATTACGTTTCCTAATGTAATAGTGATTTGTAGTGCAGAAATTTGCGGCAGGTTTTTCATACATATATAACCTCAGAACAAAACGCACAGAAATCACCGTCTGTGCGTTTTTATTTTTTCATCAAGCAGAAAGGCCTCCTCGCTATGCTTATCAAAATCCTACTTCTCGTACTGTTCTTTGCATCCATGATCGGCGTTGGCATCTATTGCCGCCGCACCGCTGCCAGTGTACAAGGCTTTGTACTGGGCGGACGTTCCGTTGGTCCCTGGCTGACTGCCTTCGCCTACGGTACTTCCTACTTCTCCGCTGTTATCTTCATTGGTTATGCCGGTCAGTTTGGCTGGAAATACGGTGTATCCGCAACTTGGGTAGGAATCGGCAATGCGATTATCGGTTCTCTGCTGGCCTGGGTACTGCTGGGTCGACGCACCAGACTGATGACACAAAAGCTGGACTCCAAAACCATGCCGGAATACTTCGGTCAGCGTTTCTGCTCCCCCGTACTGAAAATCGTAGCTTCTCTGATCGTTTTCGTATTCCTGATTCCTTACACCGCTTCTCTGTACAACGGTCTGTCCCGTCTGTTCACCATGGCATTCGGTATTGACTATGCGTGGTGTGTCATCATTATGTCCATCCTCACCGGTATTTACGTGGTACTGGGCGGCTACATGGCTACCGCAATCAACGACTTCATTCAGGGCTGCATCATGCTGGTGGGTATTGTTGTAGTCATCGCCGCTGTACTGAACTCCAACGGTGGTTTCATGCAGTCCTTCATCTCCCTGTCTGAAATTCAGCACGAAACCGTAACCGGTCTGAACGGTGCATTCGTATCCTTCCTGGGTCCGAAGCCTGTGGAACTGCTGGGCGTGGTTCTGTTGACCTCTCTCGGTACCTGGGGGCTGCCCCAGATGGTCGGTAAGTTCTATGCCATCAAGAACGAATCCGCTATCTCCAAGGGGACTCTGATCTCCACCATTTTCGCCATCATCGTAGCCGGCGGCTGTTACTTCCTGGGCGGTTTCGGCAGACTGTACGGCGATGTGATCGACTACTCTGCATCCGGTACTCCCGTTTACGACAGTATCGTTCCTTCCATGCTCTCCAGCCTTCCCGACTGGGTAATCGCCATCGTAATCGTTTTGGTACTCTCCGCTTCCATGTCCACTCTGTCTTCTCTGGTACTGACATCCAGCTCCACCCTGACGCTGGACATGATCGTACCTCTGGCAAAGAAGAATTTCACTGAAAAGCAGAAGATGCTCATCATCCGTGTTCTTCTGGTTGTGTTCATCGTAATCTCCGCCGCCATTGCCATCCTGCAGGCCAAGTCTTCCGTTACCTTTATCGCACAGCTCATGGGTATCTCCTGGGGTGCTCTGGCCGGCGCTTTCCTGGCACCTTACCTGTACAGCCTGTACTCCAAAAAAGTGACCAAGGCTTCCGTATGGGCAAGCTTTGCCGCCGGTGTTGGCATCATGACCGCCGACCTGATCTGTAACTTCACGGGCAGCGTATTCATCAGCCCTTACTTCACCTCTCCCATCAACGCAGGCGTGCTTGCCATGGTTGTGGGTCTGGTACTGGTTCCCATTGTGAATCTCTTCACCAAGAAGCCCGAAGCAGCCTTTGTAGACGAAATCTTCTCCTGCTACAACCAGACGGTTACGGTACAGAGTTCCGTTGCGCTGGCTGATACAGAAGAAAACAACAAGTAATCTGCAATATGTCTCCAGAGTATCCGCCGGATTTTTACCGGTGGGTACTCTATTTTCTGTAAAAAACGGTTTTCATCCGGATACGTTTATGGTATAATAATAAAAAGTTCTTCTTTCTGGAGGTTTCCTTATGAAAATTCATTTTCTCGGTACAGGTGCTGCGGATTGGGACATCAAGAATCCCAACACGACCAAAAACTTCCGCCGTTTTTCCAGCATACTGGTGGACGACACGCTCCTTGTGGATCCCGGTCCGTGCATCCGGGAATTCATGAAATCCTTTGACTGCCCTGCCCTGCTGGATTCCTGCAAACACGTGATCAACACCCACAGACACGGTGACCATTACAACCAGACCATGGTGGATTCTCTGCCGGAAGGGATTTTTCACCCCATGACAGCCGGTGAAACCTGGGAGACGGAAGATCACATTATCTCTGCTTATGCCGCACATCACGGAACGGTGAAAGACGGGGTACATTATGTAATCGAAAGCAAAGCGGACGGCAAGCGGTTCTTCTATGGCTGTGACGGCGCCTGGATGTACTATGAGACTGCATGGGCACTGATCCGGCAGAAGCTGGATCTGATGATTTTCGACTGCACCATAGGAGATCTGACCGGGGATTACCGGATCTTTGAGCATAACAATGTCGCTATGGTAGCACAGATGAAAGCGACATTCCAGTCACAGGGATGCTGCAGCAACTTTATGGTTTCCCACATGGCACGTACGCTTCATCCCGTGGAGCACGAGGAGGCGGCGGCAGTTCTGGCGGAATACGGCATCGATACTGCATGGGACAACCGGATCGTGGTTTTATAATATGTATGAAAACAGCCGTGAGAGGAACTTTCCTTCACGGCTGTAAATATATACTGTCCATTTGATGATTGACGATGATCTGTCCGAGAAACTTCGGCTTCTCCGGAAAGCGGGCAGCCAGGATCTTCGTGGTGTTCATGTCCTCCGGAGACGGATCAATCCGTTTTTCGGCGCGGGTATGACCGATAAAGAAATAGGATGCATCCTGCAGACGTTCCTGCATAGCGGCGGCAAGAAGATTGACCCGGTGGAGCATACCTTCCGTCAGACGGATGGAACCCATAAAATACCGGCTTCTGTTCAGGAGGATCGCCCAGGCTGTATCTTCCGGTGCCTTCCACAGGCGGAACTGCATATAGTATTCCATCTGTTCCACAGACAGAAAACGGTTCTTTTCCGCCCATCGCAGTTCCATGTAAACCATCAGCTCCTCTTCGGAAAAGATCGGCGGCTTCATATCAGCTCTCGATGACCTTTTCTCTTTCATCGCGGCAGATCTCCGCATCCTTCCGGAAAAGTTCCGACAGCTGAACAACGCTCTGTCCCATATTTTCCTTTTCTTCGGCGGTAAAATTCTGCATGACCCGGAGCACTTCGTGAATCAGTTCGCCGATCATGGTTTCCAGATACGCCCTGCCCTGATCTGTAATGGAGATGTACACCTGTCGGCGGTTTTCCCGGTTGTGGGTACGGATCACATATTCTTTGTCTTCCAGATCGTTCACCAGTTTGGTAAGCTGTTGTTTGGTTATCCCCATTTCATCGGCAAAACGAGTCATGGTGATCGGTTCATTATGGTATTTACGCAAGGCGTACAGCATGGAAAAACCATGGGAATTGGCTTTGTATTCGTTGGTTTCAATTTCATGACGTCTGGTCAGGGCATAATAATCCACCATAAAGTTCAGAAAATCCCGTGCAATCTTAAAATCGGCTGTGTCCATCATCGCAACATCTCCCTCCAAACCGTTTCATTTCTTAACAGATATAGTATACCACATCCAGTTAATGTTGTCAACAGGAAACCCTTCTGTTATAGAAGCTTTTTGCTCTGGGATCTGCTGCAGAACCGAAGACCTGTCTTTTGCTTCTGTTCTGCATTAATTCTCATATTATTTCCTGATCCGGAACAGAATATTCAAAATTTCCGCTATTTTCGGGGAAGAAAATATGATATACTATGACCAGAGAATACTTGTCTTCGGGAGGAGAACAACATGAAATATAAGAACATTCCGACTGCGCTGTTATTGGCGGGGGTATTGTTGATGACAGCCTGCGGCGGTGAAACGGAAGCGCAGACCGAGCCTGTTCCTGAAACGGAAGCGGCAGAAACAATAGCTCCTGAGATTCCGGAAGAAACAGAGACGGAACCGGAAACCGAGAGCGAAACCGAAACGAAAAAACAGCCGGAAACCTTCACAAATTACACCAAACTCACCCTTTCTGAATCAGACACTGCCCGTTATGATGCCGGAAGCGGTACATTTCTTGTGTGGTTCACGGAAGAAAACGTGCGGTACCGTGACAATGATGCCTGTGCCATCGGAATCTCCGGTGACGGCGAGGCCTATTCCGTGCCCGGGACTATTGATGTGGAGTCCCATCCGGAGTTTGCCAATGGAGATTACTACACCGGCATTGCCGTGAAACCGGGTGATGTCATTTATGATGGTACATATACCGTTACCATAACCTTTGCCGAATATATGGTGTCCTTTCCCTGCACCATCGGTTAACCAAAGAGAAAACGTACTGCGCCCTGTCGGATTGATGCAGTACGTTCTTTTTTTATTCGGTTACAGGGGATTCCGGCTTGGCAAGGAGCCGTACCGCATCGTAGATGCCGCCCATCTGGATCAGCTCCGCTCCTTCCGGCAGGTCTTTTTTCAGTACGGTACGCTTGGGGATTGCCAGTCTGGTAAACCCAAGCCGGCTGGATTCCTCCACACGTTTTTCTATATCGGACACCGCACGGAATTCCCCGGACAAACCCAGTTCCCCCATGGCAATCACATCCGGCGGCACGGGAATGTCCCGCATGGAGGAAATCAGTGCCAGCGCAATGGCTGCGTCTGCTGCAGGTTCATCGATCCGCAGACCGCCGATAACATTCAGGAACACATCACAGGAAGAAAAACGCAGTCCCAGCCGTTTTTCCAGAACAGCCAGCAGCAGGTACATCCTGTTATAATCGATACCGTCTGCTGTACGTCGGGGAGAGTTTGAACCGGTAGGGGTCACCAGCGCCTGAATTTCCGCTATGATGGGACGGGTTCCCTCCAGAATACACACGGCACAGGAACCGGAAATACCCACCGGACGCCCTTCCAGCAGCATGGCAGAGGGATTTTCTACCTCTTCCAGACCTGTATCGGTCATTTCAAAAACCCCGATCTCATTGGTACTGCCGTAGCGGTTTTTGATGGCACGGATAATTCTATGAGACTGACGGCGTTCCCCTTCAAAGGAGAGAACGGCATCCACCATGTGTTCCAGCACCTTAGGACCGGCGATCCCGCCTTCTTTATTGACATGACCTACAATGATCACTGCCGCCCCGTCTGTTTTGGCTTTCCCGATCAGCACGGAGGCACATTCTCTCACCTGGGTCACACTGCCCTGCAGGGAAGTAGAAAGATCGGAGTACATGGTCTGGATCGAGTCCACGATCACTACATCCGGCTTGATTTTTTCGTATTCCGCCACCACAGCATGGATATTCACTTCCGTCAGAATAAACAGCTTCTCTCCGTCCGCTCCCAGTCTTTCCGAGCGCAGTTTGAGCTGTCCTTTGGATTCTTCCCCGGATACATACAGAATGGTGGAACTGTCTCCCAGTCTGCCGCAAAGCTGCATCAGCAGAGTGGATTTCCCGATCCCCGGTTCCCCCGCCAGAAGCACCACGGAACCCGTAACAAGACCGCCTCCCAGTACCCGGTTCAGCTCTCCTATCCCCGTATCCAGCCGCATATAGTCCGGTGTTTTGATTTCACGGAAGCGGACGGCTTTTTCTCTTTCTCCCTCCGGCGTCATGCTGCGGCGTCTTGCCTGGGCTGCACCAGCCGGCGGCTCGGGGATCTGGGTATAGGTTTCTTCCGTGAAGCTGTTCCAGGCATTGCAGGAAGGGCATCGTCCCATCCATTTGGCACTCTGGTAATCGCATTCACTGCAGACATATACTTTTTTCGGCTGTTTCATACTGTCTCCTGTCCCCGGATATCCGGGAATTTTTCTTTTCCGTTTCAGTTAACGCTGAATAACTCGAGTTTTGGCCCGAAAAGGCTTGCATTTATGGGCTTTTGAGGCTGAAACAACCTTAAATCAGCGTTTACTTAAGATTTTCCCAGCCCCGCTTCCCATCCTTCCGCCAGTGCCGCCGTCAATACAGCAGCCGTCTTCTGCCGGTATGCCGGTGTGTTCAGAAGCGCACATTCTTCCGGATTGGATAAAAAGCCGCATTCCACAAGCACCGCAGGCATCTGGATCCGATGCAGCAGGTATATGGAGGAATCCGCTTTTTTAGTCTCCCTGTCGTTTTCCGGATCCAGAAAGGTTCTGGCATAGCTCTGCAGGATTACAGCATAGGCACTGCTTTCTTCTGCTTCCGGACTATAATAGACCTGCAGACCCCTACAGTCCGCCTGGGGAAACTTATTCATGTGGATACTGCAGAACAGACTGCCGCCGGACTGCTCGGCAAAGCGAAGCCGGTTCCGCAGGTCGTATGTTTTTTTCTTTTTCACGGTTTCTTCCGTACTGCCGTAACGGTTATAGAGCATTTCGTCTTCGGTTCTGGTGAGTACGGAAGGATAACCCAGAAAGTCCGCCAGAGCCTCCATGGTCAGAGCCACATCCAGGTTCAGGTTCTTTTCCAGAATGCCGTCAGCGGACTCTGCTCCGCCGTCTTCCCCGCCATGTCCGGGATCCAGAATAAATACAGGCATGACCGGGCTGGCATCCACGGAAACAGCCTGACGGATGGGCAGAACCCCCGTTGAGAACCCAAGGATCACCACGGAAACAAAAGTAAGACAAGCCGCCAGAACATACAGACGCACTGTACTGTCGGGAAATTTCGGGGTATGCATAAGATCACGCTCCCTTTTTTGAGACATCCTATGTGTGGGAGGCACAGAATATGTCTTCATGGAAGCGTAAAAACCCGCCGGTCAGCCATGGCAGCGGACAGACGGGTGTGCGTTTTACTTCTTTGGGGTAGGACGGTTGTTGTCCTGCTTCTTCGGCGGCTTCAGTTCAAAGGCGGAGAAGATCCGACGGTTCTGCAGACCCATGTAATACCCGAAGGTACAGGTAAACATGGACGGCAGGATCACCAGCAGGAAAGCGATGGGATTGTTGGGAGAATAGGTCTGGATCAGACCGATATACATACCGTGCCAGAGGCGGCCGATGGCGTTGAAAATGGCATACATATTCCCCGCCCATTCCATTTCAAACATACCGCCTTTTTTGCCGAAGATATAGCCGATGATAATCAGTACGGCAAAGAGAATATTGGAAGCATTGTGCAAAAGGCTCATTTTCAGACCGTTCAGGGGCTGCCATGCCGCTCTGCCGCCGTCAAAACGGATCCGGTCCTGACCGCCTTTTTCCCAGACCACCATGTATAAAAGAATCAGATAAAAACAGATGGAAAAGATACTGGCAAACAGCTTCAGGGTTTCGTTGGATGCGGCTGCCGCGGTAATCATCAGACCCATAACCGCAGCGCCGAACTGATTCAGAGTCAGTTTGGTCACTATCTTTCCGTTTTCATTCCAGAATTCACGCATAAATCTATAGAAAGTCCTTTCTGTATCAGACAGTGCCGACGGGATA
>JAFZET010000112.1 GCA_017560565.1 Clostridia bacterium
CCTATGGGCGGCAGCTTTTGCATTAAGTTGTGAAAACTGCCGTCCTTTTTTTGTTTCCGTGTGGCAGACCGCTGTCGCACGATACCCGTGATCTCCGAATTTTTGATTTTTACCCAAATTTCAAAAATTCACAGGAGATCACAAAATGGAAAAGGAAATCTATACCCTCAAGATTTATAACACTCTGACCAAGCAGTATGAAGATGTTGTCGTCACGAAAAAGGTGTACGATACATACCGTCGTACCGAATGGAACATCAAGGACAACGATGAGAGCTTCTATGAGCATGAGATTCAGATCAGTGGTCTGATCGGCGGCGAAGATGATGCATATGAGAATTTTCGGGAATTCATTGACGATGTAAATATCCCGGAAAACATCTTCATGACCAGTGAGGGAATGATGGAAGTACGGAATGCTGTTCGTATATTGCCCGTTCAGGAACGGAATTTGATTGTAGCTCTTTATTACGAACGACTTACCGAAAACGAATATGCGGACAAAATCGGTGTATCACAGCAGTATGTAAGCAAGTCCAAGAAGAAAATTTTGAAAAAATTGAAATTATTTTTGGAAAAGAGGTTGTAAAAATGCTTACTTCTTCCCCTATACAAGTGAGAAAAGGATTCTTCCGTTTCTCGCAGATCATTGACAACCGCATATTTCCTTCAGCAGATACATTCCCGTTGTTGCAGAGGTGATGAACCGGCAAGCAGACGAGTCCATGACTTAATCACAGGATTGCTCCCTGTGGTTTGCGATGACAGACAACGGTGACAATGATACTTCCGTAGCTTTTGCGCGGTCGGCGGAGTACCCGGCGATGGTGAGATTCCAATGGAGACAGTCCGCAACTGTCCGTCTGCTGAAAGCCCGATGTCCGTGGGTGTCCGGTATCCTATACAGGATACCGCGATAAATACGGACAACACACAAAACGACAAACAAAAATAAGGATGGTCGTGTATATCAATGTGCGGCCATCCCATGTACTTATAAGGATATAAATAAATGAAGGAAATCAAACGAGGCGAGGTATATTACGCTGACTTATCTCCCGGTGTTGGCAGTGAACAGGACGGCTTTCGACCGGTCGTAATTGTTCAGAACAACCTTGGAAACAAGCACAGCTCTACTACCATCGCCGTGGCAATCACAAGCCGTAAAACCAAGAGCAATATCCCGACGCACGTTGTCATCGAACCAACCGATGCAATGGTTCAGTCGATTATTTTGACCGAGCAGATACGGACGATTGATAAGTCACGGCTTGGCAGATATCTCTGCACCTTAACAGAAGAACAGATGAAGAAAGTAGATCAGGCACTCCACATCAGCCTTGATCTGAAAGATTGAATCCGATGAACGGCGGAACTCGCCATCCGCCAGACCATCGGTGAAAGGATATATAGAATGGAAGAAAAGAAACTGAATCCCATAACCGAATCCGAGCAGAAGAATGCTCCTTCAGGAGAGCGCAGAATCAAGATCATCGTCAAGCGCAGCTTCGGTGACCGCAGCGTTATGGAACTCTACTCCGACTATGTTGCGGAAAAGATACTGACCGACAAGCGGACTGCGGAACGGGTCATCGCATAATTATCAATAATGTAACAAGTTTTGAAGCGGTTTGGGTAGACAGCAGCACAGTGATGTGATATACTGTAGTCAATCCCAAACCGCTTTGCTCGGAAAGGGAATGAAAATGAATTATACAGAGCAAAGCAAACGAGTGGTCGCAGGGTGTTACTGCCGACTGAGTGATGACGATGCACGGGATGGTACGAGCATTTCGATTGAAACACAGGTCAAAATCCTTGGCGACTATTGTCGTGAACATAAATTTACCGTTTATGAGTATTACCAGGATGATGGGTTCACAGGTACAAACTTCAATCGTCCGAGTTTCAAACGGATGATGAAGGATGCGGAAGATGGTCTCATTAACACTATTGTGGTAAAAGATTTATCAAGGTTTGGCAGAAACCATGTTCAGGTAGGCAACTATATGGATGAAATCCTGCCGAGCATGGGAATTCGCTTTATTGCTATCGGAGATAATGTGGACTCTGCTAACAACAGTCTTGAATATGATCTTATGGTGCCCATAAAGAACGTATTTAATGAGTTCTATCCCGCCGATTGCTCCCGTAAAACCAGACAGGCATTCATCGCCAAAGCCCAAAGCGGAGAGTTCATCGGATCGCAGGCTCCATACGGCTACAAGAAATCGAAGAACGACAAACACATTCTCGAAATCGATGAAGTTACTGCCCCGACCGTCACATGGATCTTTGAAATGGCAGCATATCATGGTTACGGTTACAACAAAATCGCCCGTGTGCTGACCGACCGAAAGATTATCACACCCGCCGCATATCAGGCACAGCAGGCGGGAAGGGAATACGATAAAGACCCGTATGAATGGAACCTCGCTACCATATACAAGATGTTCGAAAACGAAACCTACCTCGGACACCTGGTCAGCGGAAAACGCCGCAAGGCTTCCTTCAAGAGTAAGCGTGTGATCAAAACGGCAGAAGATCAGTGGATCGTGGTCAGGGATATGTTCCCCGCACTGATTTCCGATCAGTTGTGGAACGATGCCCATCAGCGGCTCGAAACCCGCAAGCAGGAAAGCAGATCGGGATTCGTGAATATTTTCGCCGGACTTCTGAAGTGCGACAGATGCGGATACGCCCTCGGCATTGCCAATGCGAGAAACAGAAACAATTACTTTATGTGCAACACATATAAGAAAAAAGGACCGGAACGATGCTCCAGTCACTACATCATGTACGATGAACTGTATGAGGTTGTCCTGCGTGACATCCAGCAGATGCTGTATGAAGTGAAGAACAACAAAGAGGAATTCCTTCGTATGGTTATGGCAAAGATCAATGCTGACGATGCCAGTGAAGAACAGCAGATCGAGCGTGAAATCGAAGCCCTCGAAAAGCGGATCGCAGAGCTGGAATCCAAGTTCGACCGTCTCTACGATGATCGCCTCGACGGAATCCTCTCCGATAAGAAGTTCAAGGAACTGTCCGCCAAGTGCGAAGCTGAGCAGGAAAGTGCATCTGCACGACTGGCAGAGCTGAAATCACAGGCAGCAGAAAGAACGGATTCGGTGCAGGGAATCACGCAGTTCATGAAAACAGCGGAACAGTATGATGAAGTGACTGAGCTTGACAAGGAACTTCTGAACCGACTGGTGGACTCCATTGTGGTGGGTGACAGAATCAAAACCGCAAACGGATGCGAGCAGATCGTTACGGTCAACTATAAATTTATCGGTGAAATCTGAGAGGTGTTACTCCTCCTTGACCAGCGGGTCACTGGTTCGAGTCCAGTTGGGGGAGTGAAGAAAACCTCACGGAATTGTTTCTGTGAGGCTTTTTCTTGCATCCAGGGAAAACACACGTCTTTTCCACAGGAAGTATATTCAACTAAACGCTGCGAGGAAAGAACTGTTCTTAGAAATCAATGTTTTTCTGAAAGCGCACAAAACCGTCCATACCGGCTCTAACAAAAGAGCGTCGAGGTGTGGACGGTTTTTCTTTCGGAAGATTTAGCGGTACGGGGTGAAGTCTGGCTTTTCGCAGCGGGCATTCGGATCGTCCGGCAGGTTTTTGATATTGAAATAATTGTTGCCGTTGTACTTTGCACGCGGACGCCACTCGATTTCGGTGTCCGGATCCATGGCGAAGAAGGTGTTATTCTCGAACACCCAGTCATTGCTGTCAAACGGTCCCCGGAACACCTGAACATCTTCCATGCCAAGGTAGAACAGGTTATCGTGGATGAGGGTTCCACCGTCGTTTTCGTGGTTCCAGATCAGACCGTTGCGGTCGTACTCACTGATATTGTGATGGATGTCGTTGTTGCGGGTTTTGTACATCAACAGCAAGAAACCGCCTTCGTTGTCGTGAGAGTAGTTGTAGCGGATGGTGGTATCGTTGCAGGAAATGTCGATATCAAACGCCTGACCGTCCTGCACGCCGTGGGTATAGCAGACTTCGTTGTACTGCATGATGGTACCGTCAGCATTGTGGGGCCAGACCGCCGCATTCGGACCGATACGCATTTCATAACAGCAGTGCTCCACATAGTTATGCTCGATCAGTGCGCCTATGGTTGAATTGACCAGAATGGCATCGCCGGCGGTGCGGTAAATCCGGTTGCTGCGGATAACCAGGTTGGTGCTGCCCAGCCAAGGACCAACGGTGGTGTGGTAGAAGTTGTTGGTCGTGGTCAGATCGTTGTGGTAATCGATGCCGCGGCCTTCTGCCCAGGCACTCCAGACAGAGATGCCGGTGCGGTCGATGTCTTCGATCCGGTTTCCTTCAAGCAGAACATCGTCGAAGTTGGTGGGCACGCCGTCCTCGGTACCGGTGGAAACCACCAGAATGCCCTCACCGGTAAAGCGAGACATTTCAGCGTTGATGTCATGGATATCACAGTTCTTTATGTGGATATGGTGACCAGTGCCGTAGTTGTCCCAGCGGATCAGCACGCCGTAACGATAACGGTTGTTCGGGTATTTGATAAACTCGCTGTGGGAGTACGGCTTCAGCTCGTGCAGGAAGGGCTGCTTGAAGCGCGGGTTGTAATTGGTGATCTCAAGACCGTCCACTTCCCAGTAATTCTGGTTGAAGAACAGAACCGCCGCACCTTCAAGGAAGTTGCCTTCCCGGGTACCATGGCTGCCGCAGCCATCGATACAGGGCTTTTTGCCGCCGCCGTAACTGCGGATACGGATGGGCGCTTCAGCAGTGCCATCCCCCTTCGGGTGCAGCTGTCCCTTGAAAACGCTGTCGGTGGCGAGCAGAATCTCATCGCCGGGCAGGAAAGTTGTGGCATTGATTTTTTCCAGGCTCTTCCAGGGAGTAAATGGTGTCAGACCATCGTTCCGGTCGCAGCCGGATTTTGAATTCACAAAATATTGCATAAACAGATACACTCCTTTATGTAGAAAAAGGGATCTCCTGCAAAGAGGGCAGAGTATTCTCTTTCTTTGGTTTCATTATAGAACACCCAATGCGAAATGTCAAGGCATTCTCCGGCAGACCGGCGAAAATACTGCTATTCTGCCAATACCCCATCTGCCCAGCCATTGTATGTGTGCAGGAAATCTTCTGCTACCTTAACCATTTGTACGCCCACACGGCCATCATCCCGGAAACCGAAAAGAATATTCAGCGTTCCAAAATAATCATCGATGATCTGCGCCTTCAGATGGAGCTGATAGGGGCTGTACCAGGCTGCGGAAGCGGCACATTTATACCGGTGACCGGGGACAAAGACAGAACCTACCTTCTGCGCATATCCTGCGTGGGGAAAATCACCGAATACGTTTTCCCCCATGCCGAAATACAGAGTAAGATCCCCCTGCTCATTGGTGTAGCAGAAACTGCCGAGACCGTCTTCCGGAATGGTGATGGAGAATTTGTCAATGCCCATGGGGTTCTTTTCCAGGGCAAAAGTTCTGCCGTTGATTTTTTCCAGCATGGGGGAAGTCATCTCTCCCCGGTCTGCCATCAGCGCCATGGTATTTTCACGGATTCTGAGCTGATGTCTGAGGTCGGGACAGGGTTCCAGCGGTGTGTCGGAGGCGGTTTTATAGATCAGATCCATGAAACCGTCGAAAATGATTTTCAGTGACTGCGCCTTTCCCTGGTTGTCGCCGTTGTATACCAGCAGAAGATCTTTTTTCGGCATATACAGCCCGAACTGACAACCCATGCCGTTGAAGAAGAAGCTGTCCTCATACCCGATCCAGATCTGGTAGCCATAGCCGTTTGTTTCCCAGCCGGGGATACCGTGGATGTTGTTGTCGATCTGTTTGGTGGAGGCAAGACGTACATATTCCGCATCCAGAAGCTGCTCGCCGTTCCAGGAGCCGCCGTTTGCCACAAAGCGCACCATTTTCAGCAGATCCAGAGAAGTACACATGACGCCGGAATCTCCCCAGGAGTGACCGCCGGGACATTCCAGACAGTACGCTGCTTTAGAGACACCGATCCTGTCAAACAGCTTCAGCCGCAGATATTCCATAAACTTCATCCCGGTCAGCCGTTCCACCAGCGCACCCAGTACAAAAGAACCGCTGCTGTCGTATTCAAACTGCGTACCGGAGGGGCGGGACGGATTGGTGTTGTCAAAATAGGTTTGCACACGGTCATCGCTGCGGACGGAAAACCAGTTCTGCGCCCCTCTGGCGGTGGACATCATCAGCATGTGCCGGATGGTCTGAGAGCGCATATTGGCATCGGTCTGGTGCTCCATTTCTTTCGGAAAGTATTTGATGATCGGGTCATCCAGATCCAGAAGACCGTCCTGCCTGCAGAAACCGATGGCGATAGACACAAAACTCTTGGAAACGGAGTACATCCGGTGGAGGAAATCCTGTCCGAAAGGCGCCCAGTGGGCAAAAGAGACAATATCGTTTCCGCGCGCAATATAGACGGCGTGTGTGGAAAGGTTGTGGTCTTCCAGAAGCTGATAAAATTCCAGAAGCCGTGCCGGATGGATACCGACATTTTCGGGAATATTGTATTGCATAGGAAACCTCCAAAAGGTTTGATTTGGTTATATTGTAACATAACGGAGGTTGGATTGCAATATGTTTGTATGGATTTGGCAGATGAAGCCCGGAGAAAATGTTTTGAAAATAATTTTTAGAAATTTGAGAAAAAGGCTTGACAAAAAGGCATGAATGCGGTATAATATCACTTGTAAGCCAAGCGGCGCTATAGCCAA
>JAFZET010000113.1 GCA_017560565.1 Clostridia bacterium
GAACACTGGGACAGCTATATTACAGAACCGGACTTTGCCAGAATGGCACAATGGGGGGCGGATCATGTCCGTCTTCCGGTGGACTACTTTATCTTTGAGAAGGACGACAATCCCGGAGTGTATCTGGAAGAAGGTCTGCAGTATGTTGATAAAACCATTGCATGGGCGAAAAAGTATGGGATCCATGTGATTCTGGATCTGCACCATGCCCCCGGCTTCTTTTTTGGCAACGGAGAGGAAAATAATCTGTTTACGAATGCAGACAGCCGGAATCGCTTTATCGCCATCTGGGAAAATTTTGCCCGCCGGTATGCCGGAGAGGGAGATACACTTCGGTTTGAATTGCTGAACGAGCTGGTGTGGGACAATTCCGCGCCATGGAATGAACTCTGGCAGAGCACTGCCGCAGCCATCCATGCCATTACTCCGGAACGGAAAGTAATCGTGGGCGGCAACCGCTGGAATTCCGTCTTTGAACTGAAAAATCTGTATGTGTCGGAGAATCCCAATATTCTGTATACCTTCCACATGTATGAGCCCTTCCTGTTTTCGCATCAGAGAGCCGGATGGATGACCAATACTGCGGCATATACCAAACCTGTGACATATCCGTATCTGTATGATGACCACAGTGCATTCTATGAAGGAAATCCCCCTGCCCACATGGGACCCGGTGTGACTGTCGGAAAGGATTTTCTGCGGAAGATTTTTGAGCCTGCCGCTGAATTCATCCGTAAAAACAACCGTCCTTTGTATCTGGGAGAATACGGGGTCATTGCCAATGCGGATGACGATTCCGCTGTCCGCTGGTATAATGATGTGGCGGATCTGTGTCTGGAATACGGGATCGGCAGAGCGGTATGGAGCTATCGTGGCTTTGCAAGAATTACCAATCCCGACAATAGCGTAAATGATATGCGTATGGTAGAAGCCGTGACACGGAAATAAATAGGTGCTGTAAAGAAGCTTCTCGCAGAATGAGGAGCTTCTTGCCATTTTACGGAAGAAGAACTGCATACGATCCCCTGGAGCAATTACCATACCTCATTCGGAACAACAAGATACAAGCAGATATGTCATGCCAATCTCTATGATCTGCCTCCGTTTGATGCACGGTTCAATATTATTTCAGAATCCAATGCCGATCTGTTCATGCGTGTTTTTGATGATCCCAAACGGGTACTTACGCCGATATATGAGGAAAACAGAAAACGGTAAGTTCCCGGTAATGCCTGTGATTCCATGGAAAATCAAAGAGGAAATAGAAGCCTGTCTGTCGATGGAACTGAAACCTATGGCAGAAAAGTATATGCCCATCCATCGCAGTGCAGCAGATAAATGGCTTCTTCCGCACGTTCGTAAAGACTTAATGGAAGAATATGTGCACTGGGTAATGCTGGGTACCTTTTATGTGATCGAGTCACTGATGTACTATGCCTGGCATGATGCCGGACTTCTGGATATTCCGAAGGACTTTTCCTCTTCAGCTGATGGAATCTGTATTTATACATATTGATATACCGACTTAATATACAGCCAAAAGACCGGGAAAACACTCCCGGTTATTTTCATGCCTCATTTCAACCAAAAACAACACGAATCCATCATAAAACCTGTGCATATTTTCATCTGTGAATTTCACCATGTCACCTTGATAATTGACAGAATTTATGGTATAATTTATCTTGTATATCTTTATAGAAGTGAGACCAGACATGCCCGAAAATCAGATTTCAGCTCGCTTTTCAGCCTGCAAACGTAAACTTTTTGATACCTATTTTTCAAAACTGAATGACAAACAAAGAGAAGCCGTATATCAGGTCAACGGACCTCTGCTGATTCTGGCCGGTGCCGGCAGCGGTAAGACCACGGTGCTGGTCAACCGCCTTGCCTATCTGATCCGGTACGGCAACGCATATCATGATCCGGTTGTGCCTGCCAACGCCGCCGCTCTGCTTCCCGAAATGGAGCAGGCCCTGTCGTTGGAACATGATGCTCTGGGAGAATACCTGACCCGTTTCGCTGTGGATGCACCGCCGGCATGGACTGTAATGGCCATTACATTCACCAATAAAGCTGCTCGGGAAATCAAGGAACGGATCACATCAATTTTCGGAGAGGGAAGTACTGAAGCTGCAGAGATCATGACCGGTACTTTCCATTCCATCTGTGTGCGGATTCTCCGGCAGTACGGAAGCCAGATCGGTTTTGACCGGAACTTTACCATCTGTGATACGGATGATGTGAAGAAGCAGATTTCTCTCTGTATGAAGCAGCTGAATATTGATGATAAAAATCTGCCCGTAAAAACTGTAATGACTGCCATCAGCCATGCCAAGGACAAGCTGATCGGTCCCACTGAATATGCCATGCAGGCCGGGCAGGATTTCAAATACAAGCAGATCGCTGCGATCTATGAACTGTATCAGTCAAAACTCCGCAGTCAGAATCTGCTGGACTTTGACGACATTATCATGCAGACTGTGCGGCTTTTGACAGAATGTGAGGATGTACGTGCCAATCTACAGAGGAGGTATCGGTATGTCTGCGTGGATGAGTATCAGGATACCAACTATGCACAGCTGACCCTGACACTGCTTCTGTCCGCACGATACAAGAACATCATGGTTGTCGGCGATGATGACCAAAGTATCTATAAATTCCGCGGTGCAGTGATTGAAAACATTCTGAATTTCGATCAGAATTACGACAATACAGCCGTTATCAAACTGGAAGAAAACTACCGTTCCACTAAAACCATTCTGAATGCCGCCAACGAAGTGATCGCACACAACAGTGGACGGCTAGGGAAAACGCTCTGGACCGGCGGTGCGGAAGGGGACAAGATACAGATCCGCTGCCTCAACAATCAGAACGATGAAGCAAGATTCATTGCGGAAACCGTTTCCCAGAAAGTTGGCAGAAATGAAGCTGTATTCAAGGATTTTGCCGTCCTGTACCGTATGAATTCCCAGTCCCGGAGCATTGAACAGACCTTTGCGAAAGCAGGGATCCCCTACCGGATTCTCGGTGGTCAGCGGTTCTTTGACCGTATGGAGGTCAAGGATATCGTTGCCTATCTTGCCCTTATCAATAATCCCAGTGATGACCTGCGTCTGCGCCGTATCATCAACACGCCCAGACGGGGGATTGGTGACAAATCCGTACAGGTTGCGGAATCTCTTGCCAATGCGGAAGGATGTCCTCTGCTGGAGTTTATGCGTGGTGTCAAAAGATACAATGCTATCTCCGCCGCCACTGCCAACGCCATGGTCAGCTTTGTCTATATGATCGACCAGTTCCGGGAAGCCGCCGTAACCAAATCGGTGACTGAGCTGATCGAAATGGTCATTGAAGAAACCGGCTATGGCAAGATGCTTTCGGAACTGCCTGATCTGAACGAAAGGGAAGAACGGCGCGCCAATCTGGATGAACTGATGAACGCCGCACGCCAGTATGAAGAAGGCAATGAGGATCCGAGTCTGTTGACGTTCTTAGAGGACATTGCACTGGTGGCAGATGTTGACAAATACGATGAGACTGCCGATGCTGTAGTATTCATGACTATCCACAGTTCCAAAGGACTTGAATTCCCGGTAGTATTCCTCCCCGGTATGGAGGACAACATTTTTCCCAGCTTCCAGACGATCATGAATCCGGAAGAAATCGAGGAAGAACGGCGCCTTGCGTATGTTGCCATTACCCGTGCCAAGCGGAATCTCATCGTTACCCATGTCAGAGAGCGTATGATCAACGGCCGTACCAGCAGCAATCCCCTCTCCCGTTTTATCGGAGAGATTCCGGATACATTGAAAGATGTAACCGAAGACCCTCAGAACGCTGCGGATTTGCGTCAGAGAATGCCAAGACCTCCCAAGGCAAAACCGGTTAACCAATTCGTTGAACAAACCAAAAAGCCTATGAATACTATGGCAAATATAGCAAAAAAAGCTTCGGATGCTGCTCCTGCCGATACCTTTGCTTCCGGCGACAGAGTGAAGCACATGACTTTCGGAGAAGGTACGGTACTTGCAGCCAAGCCAATGGGGGCGGATATTCTCTATGAGATTGCTTTCGATAGTGCAGGAACCAAGAAACTGATGGCAACGTATGCCAAGCTGAAAAAAATATAAAATACATGAATTATTTCGCTGAAAACAGCGGGAAACGGAGAATAAAATGAAAAAAGATCAGAAAAAGCTCGTGGAAGACATCACTTCCATGGACGAAGATTTTGCCAAATGGTATACCGACATCTGTAAGAAAGCCGATCTGGTGGACTATTCCAGCGTAAAGGGATGCATGATCATCCGCCCTTACGGTTACGCTATCTGGGAAAATATTCAGAAGATCCTCGACACCCGCTTCAAGGAGCTGGGA
>JAFZET010000114.1 GCA_017560565.1 Clostridia bacterium
AGAGATCCCTGAGGTATGGGTCATGAGATGGCGGATCTGCACGCCCCGGAAATTGCCTGAGGAAGGCAGATACATCCCGATGGTGTCTCTGAGACAGAATTTTCCGTCTTCCAGAAACTTCAGCGCCACCATGGTGGTGGACACCAGCTTGGACAGGGACGCAAGGTCAAACAGGGTATTTTCGGTGATGGGCAGTTCAGTCGGCTCGATCTGCCGTCTGCCCAGAAATTCTCTGAGATATACATCATATCCTCTGCCGACCGCAACAGCCGCGCTGGGATATCCTACGTCAATACCGCCCGCAATGCAGGCTAAGGTTTTTTCAAACATGATAATCCTCCTTACAGTCTGGAGAAATGCTCATTACCTGCCGCCAATATGCCCATGCCCCCAGTACCGGATCCACCGGTTCCATGCAGAGCACCGCATCCGGCAGCGCTTCTCTGAGAAAGTCCGCATACTTCATTCGGAAATACGGCAGATGCCCGATACAGCCGCCTACGGTATGGATCTCTTCTGTGGTGAAACCGAGTCTCCGATACAGTCCGGCAGTCCATCCGGCAAGTGCATGAGCCTCCGCTATAAGCACGGATTTAGCGTGTCCCTCTCCTGACTGTGCCAATGTATCCGCTACGGCTGCCAGCTTTGCGATATCCGCTTTGGGATGGCTGTACACATACGCCACCATCTCCCGCCAATCGGTCACACCAAGGGCATGATACACAGCATTCTCCAGTTCCACTGCATTCTCACCGAGATCAATGCACTGCACCAACACCGTCAGCAGCTTGTACCCGATATTGGCACCGCTGCCGTATTCGCCCAGCAGATGTCCCCAACCGCCGCACCGTTCCAGTGTACCGTTTTTCTTTCCCTGGATTACGGAACCGGTACCGGAGATCACAAGGATCCCGTCTTTTTCTCCAAGGGCACTGTATATCGCCAAAGGTCCATCGGAGATCACGTGTGCAGGAATCCCGAAAGCTTTCTTCAGATGTACTTCCAGCTCCTCCGCATAGGAAGCGGAACCTGCACCGGCTGCTCCGACCACCATCGCTTCCGGCATCGCATCGGGCATACATTGTTTCAGTGCTTCCGTGATGTTTTTCTTCCCTTCAGCAAAATCCAGGGTCAGGTTTCCACAGCCGGTAAGCGCTTCTTTCAGGATCCGGTTTTCTTCGTTCAGCAGAACACAACGGGTCTTGGTTCCGCCGGCATCCACAGACAGTATGGTTTTCATACGCACCTCACGCAAGCAGGGACAGGATCGCTTTCTTGGCACTGCCGCCTGCTTCTGCCAGAGCCTTTTCCGCTGTATCTTTGTCCACGTCCGCCGCTTCCATGACGATCCGCAGGGCACGGGCACGGAGCTTGTCGTTGGTTGCCTGTACATCCACCATCAGGTTGCCCATCACCTTGCCGCAGCGGATGAACGCACCGGTGGACAGCATATTCAGTACCATCTTCTGGGCAGTTCCCGCCTTCATACGGGTGGAACCTGTCACCACTTCGGGACCGGTCACCACTTCCACGGGAATATCCGCCAGAGCCGAAATTTCCGCCGGACTGGTACAGGCTACAGAACCGGTGACACATCCCAGGGAACGGGCATACGTCAGTCCTCCCTTCACATAGGGTGTTCTTCCGGATG
>JAFZET010000013.1 GCA_017560565.1 Clostridia bacterium
ACGCTGGAGATAGGACGGAACATCATCGATGACTTTGTGGAGACCTGTGCCAGAAAATGTGCCGGTCAGTCTGCGACCCTGTCTATCGTGGATCTGGCGGAAGCGGAAGCTACCATCCCTCAGGCACTGGCGGCTTTCTCAAACGATACATACGAGCTGATTAAAAACGATGAATACGCACAGGTTTCCAACGCCAGAAGCAATGCCAGAGAGTTCGGTGCTTCCAGCCGGATCGACCAGGTTGACCTTGTGCATCTGGCTATGAACATGGATACCAGAGAAGGGAAGAACCTTGCGGATGTTTTGCTCAGTGCGGTAAAATACAACCGTACCTCTTCCAACATGACCAATTCCTACGGCATTTCCATTTATTTCCCCTACCGGAAAGCGTCCATGGTGGATAATGCGGTGGATACCTACGAGCAGATCGGCATGGACGATGAATACGCCCGCTGCATTCAGGCATTTGCCAGTATGGAAGTCAGCGGTCAGGCAGCAGCCGGCGGTACAGCCTCTCCTCTGCCGTCCCTGATGGGTATGCTTGGCTCCGGTCTCGGCGGCTCCTCCGTCGGCAGTGCGGATATGATCGGACAGCTGCTGGGCACTTTCCTTGGCGGTGATGTGGGCAGTATTGCTGGATTGTCCGGTCTGAATACGGATTTTCTCTCCGGCAGAGCCATGGATACCGATGCTATGGCGTCCTATATTGCGGAGAATTCCTTTGACGGCAGTCTCCTGACCTGGGAATATACCGATTCCGGTATGGCGATCGTACTTCCGGAAGCGCAGTGGTCTCTGGTACAGACACTCCACGCCAATATGTTCTATGATGACGGCGAGGGGTATATTGATCTGGGGCTTGATACTGTGTACGAATTTGACGAAGACGGTAATCTGCTGGCACCGGAGGAAATTACATGGATCGCCGTAAACCAGCAGCCGGTCGCCTATTACCACGAATCCACTGTGGATGACGGCGAAAGCTACAGCATTACCGGGCGAATTCCTGTTCTGTACAACGGCGAAAGAGCGGAACTGGTGGCTGTGTTCACCGATACCAATCCCTACGGCAGCATCGCCGGGGTAAGACGGGTATACAACAACGGGGAGACCGAGACGGTGGCTAAAACCATGGATACGGTCGTTCCCGGAGATGTGATCGATTTTGTATGCGACTATTATAGCTACGACGGCGAATATCTGGACAGCTATATGTTCGGTGAACGTCTTGTGGTGGAAGACATGCTGTATCTCAGCGATGTATATATCGATGCAGATGCCGCCAGTCTTACCTACCAGTTTACCGATATTTATAACCAGAAATACTGGACAGAACCGGTGCAGTAAGCGGAATATCCCAAAACACATATGGCGTATCTGTCAAAAAACAGGTACGCCATTCTCATGTTGGATCATTCAGCGACAGTTTGTGTACTTCCGAAGGGGTATGCCCGAAGGTTTTTCTGTACAGCCTGTAAAAAGTAGAATAATCGTTGAAATGATATTTCGACTGTATGCTTGTGGGAGAAACGCCGCTTTGCAGATCCTGATGCGCCGCAAATACTTTCTTCTGCATGATGTACTGCTTCAGTCCGATCTGCATGTTCAGGGAAAACATATTCTGAATATGGGAGCGGGACAGGTTCAGATGCTCCGCCAGAATATCCACATCCAGTTTTTCTTCCAGATGTTCGTCGATGTAATCCAGAATCGTCTGGATCAGGGGACTGCGCTCCCGGCTCACCGGTGAAGACACCCGTAAAGCATAACAGCAGTGCATCAGGATCTCCCGCACCAGACAATCCGCACAATATATAAAATCGGAGGTATCATATTTCTCATGGTATGTATCCAGCAATTTGAAAAAACGAAGAAGCTGTGTATCCCCTCCGATGTTGAATACGATAGGAGCAGAAAACAGTGTTTTTATCTTATCGGGCGGCAGAATTCTGCTGTAAAAATCGATTACATAGTTCTCATAACGAACAGCAGTACGCAGTTTCCCGTAATGGTAAGTCCCCTGCGGGATCAGAAGCAGGTCGTATGGCTGTAAATGATAAAAATCGCCGCCAATGCAGAAATCCATATCGCCCTCCACGAACAGAAGCAGCTCACAGTACGAATGCATGTGTTTATAATAAAGATGCTCACTGGGCTTCTGCAGTGCGATATGGGAAATATCATAGATATCTCTGCCGATGTTTTCACAGAACATAATGTGTTTCCTTCTTTGCTTTTGTATCCTGATTTATTATCTCTATTTTTCGTAGAAATTGCAATACGGAACGTAAAAAATACAATTTACATAGCGAAAAAGTTGTGCTATACTGAATATACAAAAGTTTTGCAGTTCTTTTATTTCCATTGATAATAATGCCCAGAACCATACCTTACTGAAAAAGGAGATACCTATGCAGCAGCTTACAGTACAGCAGCATCATACCAGAATCCGGAATCTTCGCCGGGCAAGAGAAGATGTCCGTTCCTGCACCCGGGAAATGCGCATTCACGATTACCTGCCGGGGCAGATCACCTACTATCTTGGTGACTATCCGGCGCCCATGTCCATCACGCCCACCGAATATGACTACAACCTTCTGAAGTCCTATGCGGAAAACGGTGTAGACATGATTCAGGTGCATGAGGAATGGAACGATACCATACGCCGGTTCGGTTCCGATAAATGGCACAGCTGTGACCACGATGGGATGCTGAAATTCGTGGATCTGTGTCACTATTTCGGCATAAAAATCATTCCTTATTGTTCTTCCAGCTATATCCACCGGCACGATGTTGAGTATGACGCCCGCTTTTCCCGTGTCTACGGCGGTTGTACCGATATGCATTACGACTATACACTGGGCTGGGCAGGAAGTGAATACTGGCGCCACTTCATTCTGCCCCGTACTTTCAACATCATGGAAACCTACGGCTTTGATGGAATCTACAACGACTGGGGCTACGACTGGGGAAATTCAAAAATGACGCAGATCCCGCCGGAACGCCGTAACTGCGAGATCGAACCGCTGGAAGAATACGATCCGGAAGCGGAAGACCTGATACACATGATCTATGATGGAGTAAAGTCCAGAGGCGGTATCTACAAGCTTCACATCGGCGGCAATGACAGAGCGCCTGTTCGCGGGAAATACTACGATTACCTCTGGGTGGGAGAAGGCAGGTTTGGAGCGGAATGCGGTGCAGGCAAGATGTATGAACCGTATCTTGTACCTTGTCCGGACAAGCCCCGGCTGACAAACTGGGGAGAAACCAGATTTGACATGGATGCATATTTTGCCATGACCATTCCTTTTGTGCAGTTCCCCCTGTTGACCCACGGACGTCCTACCATGGGACGGTGTATTGATGTCCCCGGAGTGACACAGTACAACACCACACAGGAAGACCATTTGTATCATTATTTTGAAAAAGTCCGTGATTTTGCGGATGCGCATCCCAATGGTCCGTACATTTACAGCGAATGGTCACAGATTCCGGATGATGTGGAGGACTATTCCCGCTGGTGCCGGTATCTGCAGCTGTACAAGCCTATGGTACAGGATGAAACCGTTGTATATATGGAGATCCGGGAGGGGGATATGATCCTTTCTTCCATACCGGAAAAGGTATATATTTCTCTGTTCACCGGTCACGAGGAATACATGGTGGTCTCCAATATGACCGATGCACCGTATTCACTGGATCTCCGTGACAAATGGCAGGAACGTACCGCAGGCTCCACCGGCAGCAGCTTTACTGTACCATCCAACCGGATTCTCTTCCTGAAACGAATCGAAACAGAAATGGAGGAATAGGTTCTTATGCTGAACACCATTGCACAGATCATCGGCGTATTCGGACTTATCTGCTCTCTGCTTTCCTTTCAGATGAAAAACCGGAAATGGATCATGGCGTTCCAGATGACCGCCAGCCTGTCCTTTTCCGCACAGCTTTTCATGCTGGGTGCCATTACCGGTGGATGCGTGGATATGATCTCCTTCATCCGCACAATGATCTTTTCCCAGAACAGTAAAAAATGGGCATCATCGCCTGTCTGGCTGTATGTGTTCCTTGGTATCATGATTATCGCAGGTGCGCTCACATGGCAGAACGCCTGGGATATTCTTCCCATTATCGGCTCCATGCTTTCCACCCTCGCTCTTTGGATGAAGCGGGAAAAGCACATCCGGCTGATCTCCCTTTCCGTTGGTCCCTGCTGGCTGGTCTATAATCTGGTGAAGGGCGCCTGGTCCGGTGCGCTGAACGAAGTGCTGGCCATGACCTCCATTGTCATCGGGATGATCCGGAATGATACAAAAAAAGCAGACAAAACAGAAACCAACTGACAGAATTTCAAAATTATAACATGAAAGAAACATCGGAGGATAAAGTTATGAGCAATCCTATCAAAGTCGGCGTAGTGGGTCTTGGACGTATCGGCATGAGTGTACATCTGGACTGTCTACGGGCACGTCCTGACAAGTTCCAGGTAGTAGCCGCCTGTGACCTGATTCCGGAACGGTGCGAAAAGTACGCTGCCGTGTTCGGATGCAGAACCTATACAAACATTGAAGATATGATAGCCGATCCAGAAGTGGAGGTAGTGGACATCGCCACCCGTTCCTGCGATCATTATGCCCACTCCAAAATGGCACTGCTGGCGGGCAAGAGTGTGCTGGTAGAAAAGCCTTTCTGCCGGACCCATGAAGAAGCACTGGAACTGATCCGTCTCGGTTCCCAGCCCTCCGGTCCCCGGATTTTTGTGCGGCATAACAGACGGTTCGAAGAAGGCTTTATAAAGGTCAATGAGATTATCGACTCCGGTATTCTGGGAGAGGTCTACGAAATCAAGCTGACCCGGAACGAATACCAGCGGCGCAACGACTGGCAGACCATCAAGGAATTTGGCGGCGGACAGCTCCTCAACTGGGGCCCCCACATTGTCGACCACTCTCTCCAGTTCTGCGGCGGCAAGTATACCTCACTGTTCGCTGACATCAAGCGTGTGGCGGCCGTGGGGGATGCGGAAGACCACATCAAGCTGGTGTTCAAGGGTGTGAAACCGGATCGTGGACATGGAAATCAGCGGCGGTGCGGCTCTGCCTACGCCTGAATATGTGGTATACGGCAGCAGAGGCAGTCTCATCGGTGATGGACAGACCCTGCGCTGGAAGTATCTGCATCCCAATGTACCGCTGAAAGATATCAAGGCAAACCCCGCCACTCCGGACGGCGCCACCTTCGGCAATGACGAGGTTCTGCAGTGGAAGGAAGATTCCTACGCTCTGGGCGGTGACAAAACCGATGTGGTTTGGGACTACTTCTACGAAGCCTATCGGAACCACAAGCCTTATCCCATTACTTCCGATCAGGCGGCAGAAGTGGTTCGTGTGCTGGAAGAAGCGAAGATCGGCACGGAATTTGCACAGTAAGGAGACGGTCACATGAAAATCGGCGCACAGCTTTACACGGTCAGAGATGCCTGCCAGACTCTGGACAGATTTGCGGATACCCTTGCCAGAGTGGCGGATATGGGGTATACCACCGTACAGATTTCCGGTACCTGTGATTATGAGGGAGACTGGCTGGCGGAACAGCTGAAGAAAAACGGACTCACCTGTTGTCTGACCCACATCGAACTGCCGGAGATCACCGATACCACAGATGCACTGGTCCAAAAACACAACACATTCGGATGTTCTTGTATCGGAATCGGGTATATGCCTCATGAATTCCGTGGTTCTGTGGAATCCGTCACCCGGTTTTGCGACATTGTTGCTCCTGCGGCGGCAAGAATCCGGGAGCTTGGCAGTTATCTGATGTACCACAATCACGCTTTTGAATATGAAAAAACACCGGACGGACGCACCTATATGGAAATGCTCTCCGACCGTTTCGCACCGGAAGAGCTTGGTTTCACACTGGACACCTATTGGGTGCAGTACGGCGGCTATGACCCGGCAGCGGAGATCCGCAGACTGTCCGGCAAAATTCCCTGTGTCCACTTCAAGGATATGGAGATTTTGCCTGACGGAGAAAAGCGGTATTGTCCCGTTGGTTCCGGCGTGCTGGATTTTGACGGTATTCTTGCTGCACTGGAAGGCACCGGCTGCCGTACCGCTTTCGTGGAACAGGATGAATGCTTCGGTGCGGATCCCTTTGACTGCCTGAAACAGAGCCTTGCCTATCTGAAATCCCTCGGTCTGAACTGAGAGGCTGAACAGTCGGCTGATCTGATTCCATATTCTGCCGTTTCCTGTGTCCCGAACGGACAGATAGTGACTACAGCCAACAGATATCGTTTCCGTGATCTCTTTCAAGGAGGAATATATGAGTAATCTCTTTATAAAACCGTTCTTATCGGATGAAAAAAACGAAGTATATTTTCCCTACACACGTGAAAAACTCTCTGAGCGTCCCATGTTTCCCACGTATGTTTTTGACGGAGGCGCCGCTTTTTTCGGTTTTGACAGATTCGGTACCATAAACAGTGATGTCCTGGTAGAACGAGTCATGGACGGATCTCTCTTTACCTATTGGGAACGGGATGGGAAGTTCGACTGGTGTTCCATCTTCAAGGATTTCGGTCCCATGGATTACACAGCGGAATGGGAAGGGCACATCTGGATCGCCAGACTGTACATACTTCTCATGGTTGCCCAGAAATTCTGCCGCACCGGGGATGAAAAATATGCACAGGCAT
Organism: Clostridia bacterium; assembly: GCA_017560565.1. Classification (GTDB taxonomy): domain Bacteria; phylum Bacillota; class Clostridia; order Oscillospirales; family CAG-272; genus UMGS1696. The sequence continues at coordinate 6,704 of JAFZET010000013.1, forward strand.
GGCTGAAAATCCTGAAAGCCTGG
>JAFZET010000014.1 GCA_017560565.1 Clostridia bacterium
AATGATCTTCGCAGTGCTCTGAAAAAAGAAGCACTTCCGTCACTGGCATCCTTTTCTGACCTCTGTTCGGCAGAGATGATCTCCGGTACCGACAACACCAACCGTGTCTGGTCGCCGGTGAACGCTTATATCGCACTTGCCATGACCGCTGAATTGACGGAAGGTGAGGCACAGAACGAGCTGTTTGAGCTTCTCGGCGTAGATTCGCTGGAATCTCTCAGAAGCCGTATCAGTGCGGTATGGGAGAGTGCATATGAAAATGACAACGACAACGAAATCTGCACGCTGGCAAACTCCCTGTGGATTGACAACGACCTTGACTACGCACAGGATGTAATGGACACACTCGCCTATGACTATTACGCTTCAGTTTATCAGCGTGATCTCGGCAGCGATCGTACCAACACCGATATCACCAACTGGATGAAGAATCAGACCGGTGGTTTCCTTTCTGACAGAACCGGTAAAACCGATCTTGCGAAAGAGGATATGATGCTGACCATGGCATCCACCATCTACTTCCAGGCGAAGTGGAGCGACGAATTCAATAAGGGCATGAATACGGACGGTGTGTTCCATGCGGCTGACGGCGACGTGAACAGCACCTTTATGAATAAAAAGCTCGCGGAAATGAACTACTACTGGGCAGAGGATTACGGCGCTGTGCAGATGCACATGAAAAACGGCTCATCCATGTGGTTCATCCTTCCGGATGAGGACAAAACCGTGGATGACGTGCTCTCGGGCGGCGACTATATGAATATGGTCACACTGAGCGATGCTTTCCCGGAGGAAAACAAGAAATGGATGAAGGTCAATCTGTCCGTGCCTAAGTTTGACGTTTCTTCCTCTGTGAATGTGAAGGAAGGCTTGCAACAGCTTGGCGTGTCGAAGATCTTTGACTGGACAACGAACAGCTTTGCCTCCACCATGCAGAGCAAATCCAAGCCCTATCCCGTTTATCTCGACAGCATCAATCAGGATACCCGTGTTAAGATTGATGAAAAGGGTGTAACCGCAGCCAGCTATATTGAGCTGAACTTCGGTGCCGGTGCCGCAGAACCGCCGGATGAAATCATTGATTTTGTTCTGGACCGTCCCTTTGTATTTGTTGTCACAAAAGATCAGATCCCGCTGTTTGTGGGTACAGTGAATACTCCGTAACAATACAGAATCTCCCCGTGAGCCATTGAAAGCTGACGGGGAGATTTTTCGTGAACAGTATGTTTCTTTTGAAAATCCACTTGACAAATCCTGTCTACCGTGGTAGACTATATACACAGAGTCTACTGTGGTAGACAGGATATAGGAGGACAATTCTATGAGCATTCCGAAAATACATGAAGGTGAATACCGTTTTTGTCTGATTCTGTGGGAGCATGAACCGGTCACAGCCGTTGAACTGGCAAAGCTCTGCGACAAAGAACTGGGATGGAAACGCACTACTACTTACACCATTATCAAGCGTCTCGGAGAGCGAGGTGTGTTAAAGAACGAAAACGGCACTGTTACATCTCTGGTTTCCAAGGATGACGCACAGTCCTATGAGATTGATGAACTGCTTGAGAAAAAGTTTGAAGGATCGCTGCCTGCGTTTCTTGCCGCATTTACCAGACGGCAGGATGTGTCCGACACAGACCTCGACGAGCTGCAGGCAATGATCGACCGAGCAAGAAAAGGAGGAGGGAAATGACCGAAATCTTTTTGTACATCGTAAACATGAGCATCACCGCCAGTATTCTTGCCGTTGTGGTACTGCTCCTGCGACTTGTTCTGAAGAAAGCCCCGAAATGGATCAGCGTTCTTCTCTGGGGACTGGTTGCACTGCGGCTCATCTGTCCGTTCGCAGTGGAAAGCCCGTTCAGCCTGATGCCGAAAACGGATTGGGTTGTACAGGAGACGCTGTCGGAAGAAGATCTGTTTCTCGACAGTGTCCCCGACAGTATTCCGGTCGTTGACTCTTCCTCTTTGGGGAAGGATGTCGCGGTGGAATATTCCTATTATCCGATCGAGAATCCGGAAATTGAAATCCACAGAGGTGTCAGCGTTTCCTTTCTTTTGTCCTGTGTATGGATTGCCGGAATGGCAGCGCTTCTTCTGCACACGGTAATCTCTACGGTACGCCTTCGCAGAAGCATCGGGGCGGCAATTCGGGTTCGGGAGAATATATGGGAAAGCTCTGCAGTGGATTCGCCCTTTGTTCTTGGATTGATTCGTCCGCGCATCTATGTTCCACGGGGCATGAGTGAAGAAAAACTTGCTTATGTTGTCGCCCATGAACAGGCACACATCCGCAGGAAAGATCACTGGTGGAAGCCGCTTGGGTTTCTTCTGCTGACGGTACACTGGTTCAATCCTGTGATGTGGCTTGCGTATATTCTCCTCTGCCGTGATATCGAGATGGCGTGTGATGAAAAGGTCATACGGGATATGGGTGAAATGGAACGTGCGGATTATTCGGAGGCCCTGCTGGAATGCAGTGTGAAACGGTCGATGATTTCCGCCTGTCCGCTGGCGTTCGGTGAGGTTGGCGTGAAGGAAAGGATAAAGACTGTGCTGAATTATAAGAAGCCTGCGTTCTGGATTGTGCTACTTGCGGTGATTGCGTGTGTCGCAGCGGCGGTTTGCTTCCTGACAAATCCGATGAATAAACCAGTTATCTCGATTGATGAACATGACTGGTATTTCGAGCGTGCTTATATCAAAAAACTGGAAAAAGACATTACTATAGAAGTATACCAGCCCGGACTTCAGCCGAAAACGGAAAATGCAGAACCTGTGAATTCGATTCTTATACCTGGAGATGAACCGATGTGGTATGATCTGATCACAGGCGACTGGGATACCAACCGTTTCGGAAATCACTTTATCTTCGAGAAAGCCGACAGCAAATCCGTACACTATACAGTTGAACTTTATCGTGATACGGGGGAACTCTACACTGGAGTGACTTCTACTGCTGTGATTGAGCCGATGAAGAACGGTGATGGATATATCCTGACAATCTATGAGAACTCGATTGGAGCCGAAAAAGAGATCATCTTCACAACACAGAAACAACCGGGAGCAGTCAACGGTGAGAAAAAACTCAC
>JAFZET010000115.1 GCA_017560565.1 Clostridia bacterium
ACATCCCCACCCCTTCCCTTTCCTGGACCTATATGGTGGCGGAGCATCTGGATGCGGAATATCTGAACCGGGGAATCGGCTCTATGATTTTTGAAGCCCCCAGTCTGCCTGCCGAACAGGACTGCAGCCCGGACATGATCTTTATCGAATACGGTTCCAACGATCTGGGAAAAACACCCGACAATGAAACGGCACTGCAACTGGCAGACGCATGGCTGGCACGGCTTTGTGAACTGTATCCCGCAGCGGAAAAATACTGTATGCCCCCGGATTTCTCGCCCCGTGCAGATGCCAGTGACGCCTACTGGAACCGGATGGAGCCATACACAACAGGACTTACCGAGCTTTGCCGCCGACATAACATCGCCGTGATTCCGGGCAAGCCTCTGATTCCGGATCTCCGGTATCTGTTCTGCGACGACTATACCCACTTCAACGAAGCAGGTTCCGCCATTTTTGCCGGACAGCTTCTGTATGCCCTGCGGCATCTGTGAATCCGTACTTACCGAAATATACCGTATCTCCCTGTCCGGCTGCCGGAAAAAGAAAAATCCCGAAGAATAAAACTTCAGGATTTTCTGTATACCGGTGACCGGACTTGAACCGGTACGGATTGCTCCGCCGCATTTTGAGTGCGGTGCGTCTGCCGATTTCGCCACACCGGCTTACCGTAATAGTATACCACATTTCTCCTGTTTTTGCAATATGATATTTTCATTTTCTATGAAAAACTTTTTATCGCTGTTTTCGCCAAAACAGAACTTTCCAAAAAATTCCTCAAAATTATTTCAACATTTTTCAAAAAAAGGCTTGACAAGTCGGAAAGGATGTGATATAATCTTATCCGTCGAGAGGAACTGGTAAGACAAAGCCAAGTCTGATCAAAAGATATTGTACAGATAGCGGTATTGTGTAAAGGTAGCACAGCAGACTCTGACTCTGTATGTTGGGGTTCGAATCCCTATACCGCTGTATGAAAGATGAGCCGTTTGGATAAATTCCAGACGGTTTTTCTTTTGTTTCCTGTTGAATCCTGAAAGAATCCATGGTATAATAGAATAACAATATCAGGAGGTCGGATACTGCATATTCAGCCGAATCCTGTTTTGTGGGAGTACAGTATGAAACGATACAATGGACACATCACCATCCGTGAAGCTGCAGCAGACGATGCAGATCAGCTTTGCCGGTGGTGGAATGATGGTCAGATTATGGCTCATGCCGGTTTTCCGCTGGGTCTCGGTACGACGCCGGAAGCTATCCGTCAGAAAATCGCAGAAGATGATAACCACAGACATATCATTCTGTATGACAGCATACCCATAGGAGAAATAAATTACCGGGAGACCGGGGCAGGCGTGTGTGAGATCGGCATCAAGATCTGCAATGCTTCCATGCAGAACAAAGGGCTTGGAAAACTGATCCTCAGTATGTTTTTGGAAGCCCTGTTTGATGAATATGGTTATGAAAAGATCATACTGGATACCAATCTGAACAATCTGCGTGCCAGGCATGTGTACGAACAGCTCGGTTTCCGTGAAATCCGGATCCGTGAGAATGCATGGAAAGATCAACTGGGCGAACTGCAGTCCGCAGTGGATTATGCGCTGACCAAAGACAGTTTTGTTTCCTTCACCGGAATACCAATATTGTTATGATATGCTGACAGAACAAAAAGAGTTTTATGATACCTTACGCAAGGTCTGAACAGATACAAAAATACGATCATATACAAGGAGCGAAAAAAATGAAAGAATTCTTTCCTGAAATCCCCCATGTAAAGTACGAGGGCAAAAAGACTGCCAATCCCATGGCATTCCGGTACTATAACCCCGATGAAATCATCCTCGGCAAGCCCATGCGGGAACATCTGAAGTTTGCCATGTCCTGGTGGCACACCATGTGCGCAGAAGGCACCGATATGTTCGGTGTAGGCACTACAGACAAGTCCTACGGTGAAACCGATCCCATGGAACAGGCGAGAGCCAAGACCTGCGCCGCTTTTGAATTCATGGACAAGCTGGGAATCGAATATTTCTGTTTCCACGACCGTGACATCGCTCCCGAGGGTGCAACGCTGGCCGAATCCAACGCCCGCCTGGATGAGATCTCCGATCTGATGCTGGAGCTGATGAAGAAGTATGACAAGAAGGTACTGTGGGGTACGGCAAACTGCTTCGGCAATCCCCGGTATATGCACGGTGCCGGTACTGCGCCCAATGCGGATGTATTTGCCTTTGCGGCGGCACAGATCAAGAAAGCCATTGAACTGACGGTCAAGCTGGGCGGCAACGGTTACGTGTACTGGGGCGGCAGAGAAGGCTATGAAACCCTGCTGAACACCGACATGGGCAAGGAACTGGACAACCTGGGTTACCTGCTGGGCATGACCTCTCAGTATGCCCGTTCCATCGGCTTCACCGGCGACTTCTACATCGAACCCAAGCCCAAAGAACCCACCAAGCACCAGTACGATTTTGACGCCGCCACCGTTTGCGGATTCCTGACCAAGTACGGTCTGGATAAGGATTTCAAGCTGAACATCGAAGCCAACCACGCCACCCTGGCAGGGCACACCTTCCAGCACGAGCTGGCTGTGGCAAGAGTAAACGGTGCATTCGGTTCCATC
>JAFZET010000116.1 GCA_017560565.1 Clostridia bacterium
CAATGCTTCCAGTTTGGTCTCTATCCCCGCTTTTTTGGAAGAAAAATAGCTGGCAATTCCCTGGTTACTATTGATAAAACTGGTCATCATATCGCTGCACGTACCAAGTTCCGTATAGAAAACGTCCACAAAGGCGATATAGGCAGAATCGGTACTTCATCATACCACACCTCCTCCTGATGGAAAAGAAAAGCCACAGCCAACACCCTTGTATCCGGAGACAATGGCTGTTTTCATACGTATAGTATCCTATTTTTCCCGAAATATCATCGGTGTATTTTGATTATATAATAGGCATTTCGTTCTTTTTACACACAAAAAAGAAGACAGCCGCTGCCCGAAACAATAAACAGTATCTCCAGAAATCCGGAATTCTGTATGTTGCCCTGACTGGTAAAAATATATTTCCGTGCATGGTCGGGAGAGGGCGGCGGTATCATTTTCCCTTCCGGCAGTCCGAACCACCGCATCGGGATCTCGTTCTGCGACTGATATGCCATGCTGCCCTCCAACAAAAATAAACTTTCTGCCTATATCCGTAAACTATATCACCACATGATGAAACGGAAGTCAAGTGGTATAATTCCATTGAAAACAGAAAACATATCTGCTATAATGGTACTGTTACATCTTATCAGCCTTTTGGGGTCAAAGAGGATCGGAAATCGTATGAATCTTCAGAACATTTATGCACTCGATTACAACATTCATCCGGATACAGAAAAGGATTTTACGGAAAGTCTGAACAAGCTGATTACAGATGTCCCGGACGGAACGGTTCTCCATCTGGCCAAGGGTACCTATCAATTTCATGCGTCCCATGGCACCGCCGGATCCTATTCCCTCTCAAACAGCGAGCCTGTGGAAAACCGTACGGCTTCACTTACAGACAACCGCATTTTTCATTCCGAAAGGCAGAACAGCCGAAAAACCGGCACCAGTCTGTTCATAATACAGAATTGTCCGGATGCAGTCCTGCGGGACAATACACTCATCGGTACGTTTTCTCTGAACACATCGGAAACATAAAACTTCTCAAACCATGAACAGAAAGGGGTATTCTCATGAAACAACAGACCTACTGTAATCCCTTATCCATTCCGGACATCCCAAGCGGACGCTGGCTGGATACCAATCTGACCCGTGCGAAGGAAACGGATTTTGCAGACTACCGTTCCATTTCCGACCCCAGTGTGATCTATCACGATGGAAAATGGATCCTGTATCCCAGTTATTCTGTGGCATGGATCACGGAAGATTTTGTGCATTGGAAGCACGTAGACATCGGCGTACCTCATCTGCGGTACAGTCCTGCCGTAGTACAGTTCCGGGGCAAATGGTATCTCTCCGGTCACAGTATGCCGGAAGTGTACTGTGCTGATGATCCCCTGGGTCCCTTCACCCTGTGCGGTATGATCACAGACTGTCACGGCAATATCACAGCCCCCGCCGATGCCTGCTATCTGGCAGATGGAGACAGACTATATATGTACTGGATCCACTGTGAGCCGCCGGCATCTGAGGAAGACGTAGAGCTTGTCACCTGCACAGTTGGGGTAGAACTGGATCCGGACAAGCCGTGGCAGATGCTCCATGAACCTGTAGTCCTGAATCGGTACGATCCGGAGCAGGCATGGCAGCGGATGGGCGAACATCACCAGAACCGGCGTATGGGATGGGTCGAAGGTCAGTGGATGAAGAAAATCGGCAGCCGGTATTATCTGCTGTACTCCGGATCCGGTACAGAATTCTCCACTTATGTCAATGGTGTAGCTGTGTCAGACGAAGGTCCTCTGTCCGGCTTCCGGGATCAGAAAAACAATCCTTTTACCTACAAGCGTCATGGTCTGACCAGAGGAGCCGGTCATGGTTGTCTGGTGGACGGACCGGGCGGTACGCTCTGGGTATTCTACACCAACATTTTCTGCTTTAACCATATGTATGAACGGCGTATCAGCATGGATTCGGTGGGAATGGATGAAAACGGCGAGCTGTATTGCCCCGTCTGCACAGAAACACCCCAGTTCGCACCCGGCGTTCTGCCGCATCCGGAAGACGGCAATGATGCAGGCTGGCTGCCGCTGACTTTTCTGCAGAGACCTGCCGCTACAAGCTGTGCCCCCGGCAGAGAGCCGCTGTACGCTTCCGATGAAAGTGTCCTGACATGGTGGCAGCCTGCGGAAAATGACAGAGAACCCTGTCTCACTTTCCGTCTGGGTCACAGCACACGGTATAACATCCGCAGCATCCGTCTGATCTGGAGGGATATCGGTATGGAAACCCAGCAGGGCGTAAATCCCGGTCCATTCCGGTATGTGGTGGAATATGCACCGGACGCAGGAATGCAGACATGGAAAATGCTGATCGATGCATCGGAAAATACGGAAGACCTGTGTGTGGACTACCGGGGAACGGATGTTGTACAGGCATACGGTATCCGGCTGCGGATTCTGGGAGCACCGGAGGGACTCACGCCCGGTGTGGTCAGCCTGACTGCCTTCGGGGATTCAGTCTGCGAAACTTCCAGATAAACATTCCTTCAATAGTATATTGACCGGGCTATCCGTTTCGGACAACCCGGTCTTTCTGTGTTCGGGATTTTCCGTAATATTCTGCGGGATCCGGCTTCATTTCTGTTGACAGGAGTTTTCGGAAAATGCTATAATACCAATATATAAGCCATACTATACATATACAAACAGTATGTTTTCCACGGAATATCCGTCTGCTTAAAAAATAGTTTTTTCAGGAAGCTTGCTGCCGCAGATCTGAAAAACTGTACAGCCGGGAGAGAACCGGAAATGCAGCTGTGAAGCGATAGATGGAGGTTCGTTATGTTCTGGAATCTGCATGAATCCTCTGTAAACCTGGAATCGGGAAGAATCGACTATGCCGTATTCGGCAAGGGCACAACGCCGCTTGTCATCATTCCAGGCTTGTCCCTGCGTGATGTGAAGAGAGCCGGTGTGGGGCTGGCGCTGATGTACCGCCTGTTTGCGAAAGACTACCATGTGTACGTGTTTGACAAAAAATCCGAAATTGCGGAAGGATGTACAGTAGTCGATCTCATGGAAGATACTGCAGCAGCGATGTATGCACTGGGGATTACCGATGCCTGTGTTATGGGCGTTTCTCTTGGAGGTATGATTGCGCAGGAACTGGCGGCAGCACATCCGGATCTGGTGAAAAAGCTTGTTCTGGGTGTGACAGCTTCCAGCACAAACGACACCATGCGCACCGTAGTCGGTCGATGGATCGCATCTGCAGCCGCGGGTGCTTATAAGGAAATTGCCGCAGATATGCTCGAAGTCATGTATTCCGCAGAATATGTGAAACGGTACGGCTGGATGTTCCCGCTTCTCGCCGGATTGGCAAAACCGAAAAACGAAGTACGCTTCATCCGGCTTGCGAAAGCCTGCCTTACCTGTAATACTGCCCCTCGTCTTGACAGAATCACCTGCCCGACACTGGTTCTCGGCGGAACGGAGGACAAAATCGTCACAGGAGAAGCATCTCTTGAGATTGCCCGTGCACTTGGGTGTGCGGTTTATATGTATGAAGGACTCGGTCACTCCGTATATGAGGAAGCGGCGGATTTCAACAAACGGATCCTTGCATTTCTGCAGGAGAACGGCTGAACAGGCATGCCACCCGGAAGAATCACCCGAAGCCCACCCTCGCCGTCTTGGCGGGGGATATTTGTTTTCCACACAAAATCAGGGCTGCCGCATCCCGGGAAAAATTCCCATCGTGCGGCAGCCCCTGTTCATTTACGTATTGGAAACATACATCCGGCGCAATCAGACAGCACAGAAGTCAACCAAAGAATGTATCTGTATCGATCTTCTGATAACCGCCGAAGCTGGAAGGATATGCGAAAATTTCATCTGCCATTTCTTTTCCGAGGAATGCCTTGCAGATCTCGTTGGTCTTTGCGGTGATGTCAATATCCTCAAAGAGTTCGGGGTACACGGTCTTTGCCACATACCAGGTATTGATCAGTGCGATTTCATAGTTGGTATAGTATGCGTTGTACGCCATCTGGAGATATACTTCGCCGTCATTCCATGCCTTCACGGTATCGAACATGGTGCTGTCTTCTGCGTACAGAGGCAGAATGTTCTTAACTGCGGCGGCGTCGATGATCATGATGTCCATTTCATCGCCCAGATCCACGAACTTTTCCGCTTCGATGGGCTGGATACCGGGGGCTTCCAGACCGGAAACGACGTTCTTGATACCTGCAATTTCAAAAGAAATGTAGTTCTGTGCTGTCATGAGGTGGTTGGTGGTACCCCAGTTGCCGAGGCCGCAGATGTAAACGGAAGGCTTGTCCGCATCCTCAATCTTGGAGGTACGCTTGGTGATTTCCTCCGTTTCATCCTCGATGAAGGATACCAGTGCCTTTGCCTTCTTCGCTTCACCGAAGATCGTGCCCAGCAGCGTCATAGAGTCCTTGAAAGCATCATCGAACACACCGTTCGCACCGGACTTCAGCGTGATCACCGGCACACCCAGCTGCTGCTGCAGCGCATCGGCAACAGCAACGTCTTCAAATTCGGAGATTACGATATCAGGAGCGCAGGCAAGAATCTTTTCCGCTTCGGGAGACTGTGCCATAGGACCGCCTACACCGCAGGTCGGAAGGGTATTGAAGGTTTCGCCGTAGGCAATCGTATAGGGGCGCGCAACGGAATCGAACATAGCGGGACGTTCGGAAAGGGTGGTATTGTCGATGTCTTCCACGCCGCACAGCAGAGCTACATCGCCGATATAGCTGTACATACGGAGCGCACCGGCACCGATGCAGACAACCCGCTGATAGCTGCCGGGGGTAACGTTCACTTCACGGCCGATCATATCCGTAACGGTGGTGGGGCCGGAAATCTTGCTTCCGCCGCAGGCGCACAGGGACAGCACCATGGTCAGTGCCATGATGAATGCAAACAGTTTTTTCATGTTCATTTGTAATTTCCTCCAAGAATGATTTTTTGATTTTCTATCCGGGCAATTCTGACGTCAATGTCAAAAGTGTTTTGGATCGCAGTGGGGGTGACGGCATCCTCGCCGCCCTGATGGATAATCGTACCGTTTTTCAGGAAGAAGAAACGGTCGCCGAAGGACAGTGCCTGATTCAGATCGTGAATGGAGCTGAGAATGGCGATGTTCTTTTCATGAGCCAGTTTTTTTGCTTCCTCGATGATGAGCTGTTCATTGGCAATGTCCAGATTTCCGGTGGGTTCATCGAATACCAGAAGTTTAGGTTCCTGCGCCATGGCACGGGCGATAGCAACTTTCTGTCTTTCACCACCGGAAAGCTGTTCCACATTCCGCAGGGCGTATGCTTCCAGCTGCATATCACAGAGGATTTTCTCCACAGCTTCATAATCGGCAGTTCCGGCTCTCATGCCGAAGTAGGAGATTCTTCCCATCAGCACGGAGTCAAACACCGTCAGCGCACCAAACTGAATGTCCTGCGGAACGTAAGCGATGCGTCTTGCCCGCTCCTGCCGGGGCATTTTCAGCAGCTCCTCTCCGTCAAAACGGATAGAACCACCGTCAGGTGAGAGGATGCCGAGGATATTTTTGAACAGTGTCGTTTTCCCAGAGCCGTTTTTGCCAAGCAGAATCCCGATTTCTCCGGCATGCAGTTCCAGATTCACGTCAGTCAGCACAGGCGGTGCATGTTTTCCGTAACGGAAGGAGAGATTTTCAATTTTTAGCATCAGTGTTTCTCCTTTCCGGAAAAGATGATCGCAACAAAGAACGGTGCACCCAGGAGGGATGTAATCGCACCAACCGGAAGCGCAGAACCGTTTCCGATACTGCGGGAGAGGGTATCCGCCGTGAGAAGCAGCAAACTTCCGCACAGAGCCGACATGGGAATGGCAAAGCGGTGATCCTGTCCCAGCAGTTTTTTTGTAACATGGGGACAGATAATGCCCACAAAGCCAATGATGCCGAGGAAGGAAACGCATACGGCAGTAATAACCGATGCCAGCAGCATGGAATAGAACCGCAGCCGATCCACGGGAACGCCCATGCTTCGTGCGGCGGCATCTCCGCTGAGAAGCGCATTGAACCGCCATGACAGGATCTGAAAGAAGATCGTCCCAAGGAGCACCACTGTAAACATAATACCTACCGTTTTATAGGTAGCTCGGCTGAGATCTCCGAAGCTCCATACCACAGCGGCGGACAGTCCAACATCGGTGGCGTAAAACTGCAGAATGGTTGTTGCCGCTGTCCAGACGGAGCCTACAGCGATCCCGGCAAGCACTACCACACCCGGGGAGAATGCTTTGATTTTGCAAAGTCCTAAAATCAGCAGAATGGATGCCGTGGAAAAGAAGAATGCCATAAGGCTTGTGGAATAAGGATTTGCTCCCACGGTGTAATTCTGCAGATTACTGCCAGTGGACAAAAATCCGCCTGCAAAAGCAATGATGGACAGATTTGCGCCGAACACCGCCGCATTGGATACGCCGAGGGTGGAGGGGGATGCCATGGAATTGTTCAGCGTTGTCTGCATGATCAGCCCCGAAACAGAAAGTCCCGTCCCGGCAATGATTGCTGCCAGTACTCTGGGAATCCGGATTCGCCAGATGATCCGTTCATGGGCAGGAGTTCCGTGAAGCAGCAGAGCATCCAGCGCTTCGGGGAATGTCATATCGGACGAACCGACAAACATACATACCACCGCCATACCGATTACCGCCAGAAGCATCACAAGGAGCAAAAAAAGTGCTTTTTGATTTTTTCTTCTGATTTGAGCCTGTGTATTCATAAATAAACAAAAAAGCTGCTGTATCCATCTTCTGACGAATTGCAACAGCCTTCATGACCATAATAAAATTTTGTTTGAAATGAGATAAACCGCACCGGCTTCTGCCGATTTCAGCCGGGTAGTCCCGACCACTGTGCTATAGTATAACATACTCTGTGTATCATATCAAGTGTTTTTCAGCGTATTTTTGAAAAGAATCGATCCTGTA